>CALZQA010000056.1 GCA_945828315.1 uncultured bacterium
GAGATAGCGTAGCGTCTCGTGGGCTCGGAGATGTGTATAAGAGACAGTGTACACCTCATGCGCACGCCCCTGAAGACCCCGGATCATCTCTGCCATATCCTGTCTGTCCTTTGGTTTCCCCAGGATCATTCCGTCGCAGACAACGACCGTGTCCGCTCCGATAACGACCGTATCCGTCACACCGATATGATGTGCTGCGATTTCCTTTGCCTTGGATACAGCAAGTCCCTGTACGATCTCCTGCGGCGTTTCACCGCAGGGCACTTCCTCACCGACTGCAGGTTCTACTGCAAAGGTAATACCCAGTTTCCCCAACAGTTCCCTGCGTCTGGGAGATTGTGATGCCAGTATATAATTCATATTTTTTCTCCTTTGAAATGATACTATGCTTCAATGATCTCCTCCAGTTTAAAAGAGTAGATCAGTTTTTCTTTTACCGGCTTTCCGGTAGCCGCGGCAAGCGCCTGCGCATACAGATCCATCTGGGTCTGATAGCGTTCTAAAAGCTGCTTTGCCTCCTTCACGGAATCCGTTTTATAATCCAGAAGCACCAGACCGTCCGCTTCTTCAAAATAGAGGTCGATAATACCCTGAACCAGCACCAGCTGCTCACTGTGTATCGCCGGATCGGTCTCATGGGCCGGAAGCCCCATGACAAAGGGCTGCTCCCGATACAGCTTTTCGTTCTTGTGCGCCTGCATAATCCTTCCCGCCAGATCGGTCTGCAGAAAATCCCATATCTTACGCACATTTACGAGCGCTGCCACCTCCGCGCTGATCCGCCCATTTCTCTGTAACGTATCGAGCTGGCGCTTCACTTCCTCCTGTGTAAACACATCTGCCAGTGCACCGTAATCCAGGCATTCCATCATCCGGTGCATCGCCGTACCGCGCAGGGCACCCTGATGCGGCACATCTGCTGCAACTTCACCCTCACCTCTGACAAACAGTGGCACATAGGATTCCGTTTTTTCTTCCTTTGCATACCAGGCAAGCGCCTCCTCATCTCCCGGCTCCAGGATCATATTCCGGTGCTTCAATTCCGACACGGAAATCTTTGTGCGCAGCGACACTTCTTCCTCATATGGATAACTGCTTTGCAGCCGCTCATCGATCTGCTCATACAACCTCTCATCTACGGACTCCAGCGATTCCAGAAGCTGCTCCTTTTCGTTGTAGCTTTCTGCCTCCTGAAGCTGTTCGATCAGAGAAAAATCTCCCGCCGTATATGTCTCAATGGACAGATGCTCCGGATGACGATACGCGCCCGGCATGATCCAGTCCAGATAACAGCCGGCTTCCCGACGGTCAAGATAGGATGCCTCTTCCTCTGACTGCAGTTCATAATTGAGAAGCACATGTTCCGGATCCCGCAGCGTGCCTGTGAGGATCAGCTGCTCCTTCGCACGCGTCAGCGCCACATAGAGCACGCGCAGTTCCTCACCGATATTGTCCCCGGCGATACGGGATGCGATCATCTCACGCAGCAGCGTTGTTCGCTTTCTGTGCTTTTTCCCCTCCACACACGCCAGTCCTACACCATAGGTACTGTCCAGGATCATCGCATCCGTGCTGTCTTTTTTATTAAATTTTCTGCCCAGTCCGCTCACAAATACAATGGGGAATTCCAGACCTTTGCTCTTGTGGATGCTCATGATCCGCACCACATCCTCGTGCTCCAGCGTCACATCCGCCTCTCCGAAATCCACCTCATATTTCTGCAGCTGCTCCATATATCTGATAAATGAAAACAGCCCCTTATAGCTTGTGTGCTCAAAGCTGACCGCCTGCTGCAGCAGCATTTCCACATTCGCCAGACGCTTTTCGCCTGCCGGAAGCGCACGCACAAAATTCAGATAGCCGCTTTCCTGCAGGATCTGATCCAGCAGTTCATGCACGGATAATCGGCGTGAGCGCGCGCGGTAATCTTCCAGCCTTTCCAGAAAATACGCACATTTTTTCCGCAGGACTTCCTCTCCGCCATTCACGGCATAGTCTTCCACATGGTCGTAAAAAAATGCATGCGTACCTTGCAGGTGCAGCTTTGCCAGCTCCTCGTCGGAAAAATCAAAAAACGGACTTCGCAGCACTGCCGCCAGAGGGATATCCTGCAGCGGATTATCGATCACGTGACACAAGCTGAGTACTGTCTGTACCTCAGAAGTCCCGAAATATCCGCTCTCGGACATCCGGTGTGACGGAATCCCCCGAACGGAAAGCTGCTCCACCAGTTCATCGCCCCAGGACCCCGGCGAGCGCAGCAGGATCACGATATCCGAATAATTCACCGGGCGAAAACCGCCCGCGCCGTCAGAGATGCGTTGGTGTTCCTTCACGCGGCAGATCTCCTCAGCGATCATTGCTGCCTCCAGTTCCTTTGCATTATCTATACTGCTTTCCTCCAGTTCCTGCGCTCCGCTGTCAGCCAGAAGGATCCGTGTCTTGTAGGCATCCGCCTCCGGTGCCTGCGGATAATCCGCCCCCGGATAGAGCGCCGCGGCGGCATCATACTCCACACCACCCACATCCCGCTTCATAATACGGTAAAAAAGGTCATTGACACTTTCCAGCACCTGCGGACGGCTGCGGAAGTTTTTGTCCAGACAGATCTTCCGGCAGGGCGCATCCTCCGTGGAATAGGTGTCATACTTTTCCATAAACAGTTCCGGCCGCGCCAGGCGGAAGCGGTAAATACTCTGCTTTACATCTCCCACCATAAAACGGTTGTCTCTTCCACCGCCTCCTGAAACTGCCGTGAGGATCGCCTCCTGCACATAGTTGGAGTCCTGATACTCATCGATCATGACTTCCTCAAAGAGCTCCTGAAACTCCCGCGCCACCGCTGTCGGCTCTTTCGTCTTTTCATCCACAAGGATGCGCAGCGCCATATGCTCAATATCGGAAAAATCTAAAAGTCCCAGTTCCTCTTTCCTCTGTCTGTATGCATGTGCAAAATCCAAGGTCAACCGGGACAGTACGCGCACGGACTTTCCGGTGTAGACCAGATCCTCCAGTTGTGCGGAAAGCGGTTGGGAAAAATATTTCTTATAGAGTTTTTGTAATTCGTCCTTCACAGCACTGCGCAGCGACTTGACCAGTTCCTGCGCTGCCTTGTCACCGTCAAACCCGCGACGCACGGCCAGCCTTCCGAAATCGATCTTTGCGATCGCCAGCCCCAGTTCATCATAGTCCGTGATCTCGTCCACCCCGTCCAGCTGCTCCAGAAGACGTTCAATATTATCCAGATACATATCCGGCCCGTCCGGTTCCAGACACAATCTCTTTGCCAGTCGTAATCTGTCCCGCTCACCGCCGATGACAGCGTGCAGATAGCACATCAGCTCCTGCAGCCAGCTCTTTGGATCAGCAAGTACTTCCGAAGTCAGCGCCTGAGGCTCATAAATTTCAGTGATCTGCTCCAGCCACTCCTCCGGCCACGGATAACTGGTAGAATAGTCATACAGCCTGCGCACCATCTGTACAAGATTCGTATCGTTTTTTGCACTTGCATAATCATCCGCAAATGCAAGAAACTCCGGTTCTACAGTTTCATACCACTGTTCCAGCACATCAGCCAGCACATCTTCCATGATCAGTGAGAGTTCTCCGGGGTCACCCACGCGAAAACCCGGTTCCAAACCGATACACTGAAAATAGTTTTTCACCACGTACAGACAAAAGCTGTCGATGGTCGTGATCTGCGCATGATGCACCAGCGTATACTGACGATTCAGATACGCGTTATCCTTCTCCTCGTCCATGCGTGCCTCGATCGCTTTCGCCACACGCTCCCGCATTTCTGCCGCTGCCGCCTTTGTGAAAGTAACAACAAGCAGATGATCGATATCCACCGGATGATCGGGATCCAACACCTTTTTGATGATGCGCTCCACGAGGACAGCTGTCTTTCCGCTTCCTGCCGCTGCTGACACCAGCAGATTCCGGTCCCTCAGGTCGATGACCTGCTGTTGCTGATCGGTCCATTTCACACCCATCGTCTAGCGCTCCTCCTTTCGATCCGTCTCATTTTCCGATACCTTATTTTCCATCTCTTTAGCAGAATCTCCCATCTCCTGCTCCATCGCCGCAAAGATCTCCTCATCCGACTTCAGCTGCCGCAGCCTGCGGTAGTTGCAGTCGTCCAATCGTTCATCAAAGCCGCAGATGCTGCGGTAGCTGCACCAGGTGCACGCATTGCTGCCCTTCATTTCATAGGGATTCACATCGATCTCCCCCGCCAGCATCCGCCTGCCGAGTTGTTCGATCACATGATTCACGTAAGCACTGATCTCCCTGAACTGCTCCGTGGAATAGACCTTTGAGGTCTTGGACAATTCTCCACTCTTTGTCCGGCTCACCGGGATCACATCCGATTTATCCGTAAAAGTTTCATCCATCGCCCCGACGATCTGCGGATCCTCATTCAAAATACCGTCCAGCCGCAGTTTTTCAAACACACCTTGCCAGATCTGTTCCTCATCTGCAACTCCCTCCGTCTCAATGATCGGCTCGTCCACATGGTAGTAGAAGATCCCGGCAGGCAGGATCTCACCTGTGTGAGGCCTGCGTTTCATCAGCTCCATCGCCGCATTCAGGTAGACCACCAACTGCAGCTGCAGGCCGTGATACATGGACAATAAGGAAAATTTTGTCTGTCCGGACTTATAATCAATGATCTTTACATAGGTGTCTGCTCCCGTATCCATTACGTCCACGCGGTCGATCCGCCCCCGCAGACGCATTTTTTCTTCGTTGCTCAGCGCAAACTCCGACACGTCCAGGCTGTCTGCCACGCCAAAGCCCAGCTCATAATCAGCCGGCAGAAAACGCCCCTTGCGCACCTGTCTGGTAAGCGTATCCACAGTCTGGTTTAAAAGTTCCTCAATGCGTGTCACAAGATAGCGGTTTTTTGCAGAGGTAAACAGCGCGTCATTCCGGCTCTGTTCCATCGCCGTCTGCATCGCTGCTTTTCCGAGCTGTCTTCGTGCCTCCTCCGGAACCGTAAACCAGTCGTAATCACTCTTAGCCAATCCCCTTGCATAGTGCTCCAGCGCCGTGTGCACCAGATTACCAAAATCCACTGCCTCAAAAGTATGCTCCTCCCTGGGGCGCAGCTGCAGACCATACGTCAGGAAATGCTCATATGCGCATGCTGCGAACCGTTCCAGACGGGTAACACTGTTTTCCAATACACTGCCGTACAGCAGGTGGCTCACCTCGGAAGAAAGCGGCTTTTGCTCAAACCGGTAAAAGGCTGCGGACAACAGCTTTTGCAGCGGCTGCTGCCACTGTTCTTTCGACTCATACCAGGCAAACAACGCACGCCACTCCGCTGAAGCTTCCCCCCGTTTTGCCGCATCCATTCCCTCCGTCAGGTAGCGGAATGCCGCCCCCGGCGCTTCGATGCGATCCATCGCCGAGACAACCGTGCCATCCTTCACCGAAAGATTCGGAAACATACGACGGATCATTCCGATCAGATAGGAAGGGCGACGGGAAGCACCGTCCGCTCCGCAACCCGCATAGGTCAGGTACAACCGTTCCGAAGGCTTTGTCATATTCAGATAAAGGTAAAAACGCTGGATAAACGCCCGTTCCCGCGCAGTCGGTGCCAGCTCGTAATGCGCCTGTGCCAGCGTCTCCCGCTCCAGCTGGCTCAAGATTCCCCCTTCATTGCTGACGCGGGGGATCACACCGTCATTCACCCCAAGAAAAAAGAGCACCCGGATATTTTCGAGACGCGTCCGCTCGATATCACCGATCAGCACCTGATCAAAGCCCGGCGGGATCACTGCCACCTCCGCCGCCTCAAAACCTGCTTCCAGCACGTCAATGTATTCCACCAGCGGTAGGATCTCTTCGCCCAGCAGTCCCACCAGCTTGTCAAACAGGTCCATGACGATCCGCCAGATCCGTCCATCCGCCTGACTTTGCTCCAGATCAAATGCCGTCATCACGTCATAGAGCGCCCGCGTACGAACAGCCGTCGTCGCATTTGCCGATGTCATGGCATCCATATACGGATCCAGAACTGCCATCAGTTCCGCCCGCTTTTCGTTCAGCGCCTCCAACTCTTCCGTGTCCATCCAGTCCGGGCAGCGCACCCAGAGCTGATCCCAGAGACTGCGCCCGCAGATTCCGTAAGCCAGCACATAGTTTTCCAGCAGATCCGCCTGTTCGGTCTCGATGGGAAGCAGCCCGGATTTGATGACACGCATCACGCTCTCATAAGAAAGATCACGTTTTGCCACTTCCAGCAGACCGCGCACACACTCGATGAGCGGATGAAACAGGATCGGATTTGTCTGATCCAGGAAATAGGGGATCTCAAACTCTGAAAATACCTGCTGCACATAGGATGCGTACATCTCCACATCACCGGATACGATGGCGATATCCTGATATCGGTACCCGGAGCGCACCAGCCGCCGGATCTCGCCCGCCGCAAAGCGAAGCTCATCCACCGGTCTTAAAAAACCTGCCAGATGAAGCTGCTCCTGCCCCTCCATTTCACCTTTGTACGGTTTTTGTCCCAGCCGGAACAGGTTCTGCTCCAGATGAAATAAAAGCGGTGCTTTAGCGAAACGACGCTCCTTGCCGTCCTTTAACACTACCGGCTCCGCCACCTGGACACCGGTGTCACGCGCCAGCGATAACAGCATGTGAATCGTCTTTTTTGAAAGGAAAAACAGCTGCTCCACATGATTCGCGCTATAAAAATCCTCGCGCGCATCGATCGTAAGTGCCACGTAACTGTCGATCACCTCCGGAAATACCGCCTGCAAAAAGGTCTGCTGTACGGGTGTAAATCCTGTAAAGCCGTCGAAGACAAGCACCGCATCCGAAAACAGCTCTGAGTCCGGCACAAGTCTTGCCAGATATTCCACGACCTCCTCCGCCAGCAGATAGTCGCCCTCGATCTCATTCAAGAAGGCCTCATACAAAAGGCGGATATCGGAAAGCTTTGCAGCAAGAAGCGGCGAGACATCCTTTTGCCCCGCCATCTCGTCCAACGTCTGAGGCTCGATCCGGTACTGTGCCAGCTCCGTCAGGAAGGATTTGATCTCATCGATGTATCCCATCCGATGCAGGCTGCCCTGCAAAACCGAAAGTTTCGGCTCCAGTTCTCCCGCCAGCTTTTGCAGGATCAGATTTTTTCCGGTATCCTCCAACACCTGCAGCGTATTTTTTCCCAATTCCTCAAACACACGATATGCCAGACGCTTAAAACTGAGCACATCCACGTTTAAGATCGCATGGTTTTCCTGTCTCCGTACAAACTCCCGCTGCGTCGCCATCGTAAACTGCTCCGGTACCAGTACATAATAGGTACGCTCCGGATGCCTCCCTGCCTCGGATAAAATATGTTCATACAGATAATGCGATTTTCCTGCTCCCGAATTCCCTAAGATCAGATGTAAAGCCATAAACATTCTCTCCCAAATATCTTCTCATTTAATCCGGCCGGCATACGCCTGTCACTCACTCCGCAACGCATCGATGGGATTGAGCCGCGCCGCACGTTTTGCCGGCATGTAACCGAATAACAGTCCGATACCTGCGGACACTCCAAAGGCGATAGCAATCGCTTTTCCCGAAGGTGAGCAGCTCATGCCGATCAGATTTCCCAGCACGGTAGTGGCGATTCCTCCGATCGCAATTCCGATCCCGCCGCCGATGGTCGAGAGCACTGCCGCCTCGATCACAAACTGCTTCGTTTGTTCCAAACCGATACTTTTTATAACGAAAGATCGGGCAGAAGGTCTTCTCCTGCCCGATTGATAGTATACCACGTGTCGTATCTGTTGTGTGGAATTTTATGAAATTTTAAGATTCCTAAAGATTTTTCTGCATCAGGTCAACTTGCAGGTGGCGATCCGCTCAAAGCCGTCCGCCATATCATAGACAATGACCAGTCCCTCACGCACAAGATACAGCTTATCACCAATGTAAAGATTCCGGTAACTGTCTGTACTGTAATCCCATTCCTCCTTAGAAATAAGGTCTGCGGCAGCCTTTTTTAATACTCCGTCCTGTGCGCTAAAGATTCTCTGTGAGATCTGGTAAGTGTCTCCTTTATCCTGCGTCAGAAAAGCGATGACGTTCTTCCTGCTATCCGCCAGCAGTGCCTTATAATTGTACTGCGCCGGTGCATAACATGCATCATCCAGAACGATCTTGGCGCTCTCTTTCACATTCGTCGGATCGGAAATGTCGTACAGGGACACCTTGATACCGATAAACTCACTGTCCTTCGCCTTGTGCTCCTCGCCCACACCGATCAGATGCGTGTCATCCCAGAACTGCAGATAATCGGAAAAGCCGGGGATCTCCAGCTCGCCGATCAGCGTCGGATTTGCCGGGTCACTGAAATCCACCGTAAAGAGCGGATCCATGTTACGATAGGTCACAAAATATCCGATATCATCCACAAAACGTGCTGCGTAAACGGTCTCCCCGTCCGCAATATGCCGGATCTTTCCGTGGATCTTTAGTCGCTGATCCAGTACAAACAGCTGATTCGTTGTGCCGTTCATCGTGTAATCCGTCGTCAGCACATACAGGTAGCCATCCTTATTTTCATGGATCGCAAAGGTATCCTCGATATGACCCGGAACAGCTTCCGCGCAGTCTGCCGCGATCCTTCCATCACCAATGGCAAACTTTGTCAGTTTCGTGCGCTCGCTGTCACTTGCCACATCGTAATCTGTGCAATATAAAAGAATGGTATCTTTTGTCACATAAAGCGTCGAATAACCGCTGAAGATCAGCTTCTTGTCCGTTGCCTTCTCCGGCTCCTGCACATTGATCGAAGCGATCAGCACTCCGCTGTCCGTTCCTTCCTTGGGCAGATAAATGCAATTTTCCGGGATTGTCTCACCCTGGATCTGCGGAAGCCGGCTCTCTACTTCTTCCTGTGTAAGCGTTGTTTCCTCTTTCGCATCCTGTTTCTGCTGTGCGCCATCTTCGTCCTCATACAGATCCGTCCGGTAGTACGGGTAGATCATCGGATAACCATAGTCCGTAAACAGATACAGTTGATCACCGATCTTGCGTGACGTATTGTAGGAGCCGTCCTGCGTGAACGTACCGATCAGCTTTGCACCGGCAGGACTCGTGATATCATAGGTCAGCACCTTCGTGTGGATACTGTTCGCACGGATCGGATCGTATGCGATATCCACCATGATATCCTTCTTCACATCAAAATCCTCATCCGCCTGCTCCAGTCCGTCTGTATCCTCCGTCTGCACGATCAGCAAGAGTCTGCTATCCGATACATACATTTCACGGATGCAGTCCATATTTCCGGAAAGCTCCGGCGTGATGCTGCCAAGCTGTCTCGGTGTATCTGTGGAAGCATCCACGATCTGCACTTTGTCGCCGGTTGCAATGTAAATGTAATGTCCGTCAGTCTTTACGATGTCGCTCTCATCCACGCCTGTCACCTGCAGATTCGTCGTGGAAAAATCCTGCTGTTGTTCAGCCACAGCCGTCTGCTTATCAGCAGACGTATCGTTGAGCGAAGTGCCCGGTGATGCCTCATCCGAAGCCGCCTCTTCCTTTTCCAGCGCGCCTTCCGCCATAAAATCTTCAACTGCACCATCGGTCGCGCCATACATCTCCACAAAATTATAGTTTCGCTCGGCAGCCAGACCATTCAGCATCTCGCAGATCTCTTCATAACTGCCGGCCAACCGGTAATCACCCAGCGTTTTGACTGTATCAGATTCATCCGTGGTCTGTGCCTCGTCATCTGCAACACCCGGTGCCGTCCGATCTCCGCTCGCCACTCCTCCCGGTTCAGCCGCCACATCCGCCATCTGTACACCTTCAGTGATGGAAACCATGCCCTGGCTGTTTGCCACACCGTATGCCCCCAGTGATGCCACCAGAACGATCGCTGCAGCTGCCACTCTGCTACCATAGCCATGCCAGTGGAATTTATGCCGTTTCTTTTCGTTCTTATCCTTCGTGGAGTTCCTTTTTCCTTCCTCCTCGATACGCGCCCGGATCTGCTCCGGTTCCAGCTCCGGCGGCACATCCACAGACTGCGCCTCGCTCCACAATTTTTCCATTAATTTATTTTCTTCCATCTCACTATGCCTCCTTCATCGCCTCTCCCAATTGCTTCAATGCCCTGCTTTCTCTGGATCGTACCGTGTTCGCATTCATATGTAACACCTCAGCGATCTCTTTTGTCTTATACCCGGCAAACAGATGAAGTCCGATAATGAGGCGGTCTGTTTCCTGCAGCTTCAAAAATTCTTCGCGCAGCTGCAGATGCTCCGGTACTGTCATACTCTCCGCCGCCTGAAGAGTATCTGCCAGTTCTTCCGTCAGCTCGCCCGGACGGTTGACATACTCGCGCATCTTTGCTTTGCATTTGTTGGACAGGATCGTGAAGATCCAGTTCTTAAAGGATTCCTCTTTTTTGAGTCTCCCGATCGTCGCCCATGCATCCATGACAGCATCTCCCACCGCATCCTTCGCGTCCTCTGCATGCTTTAACATATAATATGCAAAATGGTACATATCACGGTAGATTTCTTTATAAAGTTCTGTAAATGCTCCCGCGTCACCGGCTTTTGCCGCGCGGACTAATTCTTCTTGTCTCATGACTTCCTCCGGAGTGTCTTCATAACTGTGCGGTTCCTTCACGGTTATGAGGTGTCTTACATAAGATTAGTGTAAAAAGAAACGCATTTTGTTGCAAGAAAATTTTATTTTCTCTTTGGCTCTCTCTTCGGCAGGCAGAGAAAGGCCCACAACGCGACACCGGCTGTCAGCAATTCTGCCGCAGGAACAGCAAGCCAGATCCCTTTCAGACCCAGATACTGCGGCAACAGGATCAAAAACAAAAGCAACAGCGCAAAGGAGCGCAAAAAAGTGATCAATCCGGAAACATGACCCTTTCCGTAAGCCATCATACGCACCGCAGAAAAGATATTGATACCGGCAAACAAAAATCCAAGACCGTAGATCCTCATTCCCGACACTGCCATCTCGTATACAATGCTTCCCTCATCCGCAAAAAAGGACACGCCAAGGGGCGCAAGGCAAAACGTCATCAGATAGATCACGACCTGCGCAGCCATGAGAAACCGCCACGAATACTGCTCCAATTTCCGGCACACCTCATTCCTTCCGTCCCCATAAGCATATCCCAGCGGAGGCGCGATTCCCATGGAATACCCGAAATAGACACCAATGAAGATGAACTGTAAATACATGATGATGGAAACTGCCGCAATGCCGTCCTCCCCCGCATAGCGCTTTGCCGTCCGGTTAAACACAACTGTCGTGATCGCCACAGCCAGCTGGTTCACAAATTCGGAGACACCGTTCATCATGCAGCGCACGCCTTGCCGGATTGAAAGCCCCTTCGCTGTAAAACGCAGACCGCAGTCATCTCGCACACACTGATTCGATGTACAAAAATCGTTGTTTTTCCGCGCAGAATATGCTTTTCTGATAAAATAAACGATCCCCATCACGCAGGAGAGCACAATGCCTAAAACGGTTGCCAGCGCTGCTCCCCAAATGCCCATTCCAAACTGCCCGACAAAAACATAGTCCAGAACGATATTCAATATCCCACAGGAAAGCGCCAGAAAAAAGCTGTAGGAGGGCGAACCGTCCACCCGGATAAAATAGGTGAGCAGTTCTTTTCCGAGTACCGCCGGCGTTGCAATCAGCCAAAACATGCTGTAGATCCTGCAATTTTCCATCGTAACATCCGTCGCACCCAGCATCCAAAGCACCGGTGATAAATTCAGTATGATCAAAATTGCCGTCAGACAACCGATCAGAAGTGCACCGATCACGCTGACAGGAAACGCCCGGTCTGCTTCCTCCTTTTTCCCGGCTCCAATGGAAAGTGCCGCCAGCGCGCTGCCTCCGGTGGCAAACAAAAGTGCGATCCCGGTCAGCACATTTACGATGGGATATGCAACATTGATCGCTGCCAGCGCGTCTGTTCCCACATAGGAAGCCACAAAGATTCCGTCTACGATCGTATATAACGTGTTAAACAGTGAGGTCAGATAGGTCGGTATGATAAATGCCAGCACTTTCCCAAACCGTACCTCCTGTGCATTTTTAAATAATAATGACTGGCTCATAGCTTTCACCTATGTCTGCCACCGTTTTTCCGGCAGCTTCCCCTTTCTGTCAGCTATTATAAACCTTCAAGTTACTTGAAGGTCAAGAGTATCTATGGTATAGTCAACATGCCGGCACCATTAACGAACAGCAACTACTGCTGTTTTCATTTTGATCGGAGGATTTCACATGGAGCATACATTCCGCATCGGGGAAATTGCCGATTTTTTTGATATTCCCGCATCTACACTTCGGTTTTGGGAAGAAAAGGCGATCATCACCCCTGTAAAAAATCCGGAAAACAACTACCGCGAGTATCAGATCTCCGATCTGATGACACTGTCCGATATTATTTTTTACAAAAATCTCGGGATTCCGTTAAAACAGATCTTGGAAATGAAAAAGACAACGCCGGAAGAACACCGGCTGTTATTTCAAGAAAAACTTGCAGACCTCGAACATCAGCAGCAGGAGCTGCAACACCGCATGGCAAAGCTTCAGCATCATCTCTCAGCGATCGATACCCTGCACGAGTTACAGGCGCATCCTTTTTCAGAAGCCGAAATTGACACGGAATGCATCGTCTCCTTTGATCTGCCGGAGATAGAAAAACTCCGTCAGTATATGGAAGATCCGTATCTGTATTCCCGCGTGCAGCACTCTGACTGTCCGGAAAAAGAACAGCGCGGCCTGACGATTTCCCCCGATCAGGCAGATCGTTTTTCTGACGATCAAAAACTTTGGAAAAACGATCACAGACACACCTGGCTGACCTGCCTGATGAAGGAAAAAGTCGTGGATGATTATCCCAACGATCTGCCGCAGCTTCTGGCGCATGTACAAAAGGAACACAAAACGGGGGATATCATCAGCCGCTTTTTATTGTGCGCGCAGGAGAATGGTATCCTGTATGATTTTTACAAGACATACATAGAAATCCTGTAATCCGGGCATACCATAGTGCTCCATGCCCGGTTCTCCTGCCCATTAGTATTCTTCCCGCTCCGCATCTTCCTTTGTCCGGTGCACCGTTCCCCTGGGATGATTCGGCGGCGCATAAACAGAGGAAAGCTTCATTGGAATTCTTCCGGTGTTGATCACATTATGCCATGTTCCCGCCGGCACAAAGATCGAATCACCACGGCAAACACGGTACTGGGTGTCCATCTGTTCCCTGCACCTGCCCATCTTTACCATTCCGCCGCCCTGCTCCACCCGAAGCAGCTGGTCAGTATCCTCATGCATCTCCACACCGATCTCCCCGCACGGCGGCAAAGCCATGAGCGTCATCTGCAAATAGCTTCCCGTCCAGATCGCGGTACGGAAATTTGTATTACGTGCTGCGTGACGCGGAATATCCACCACATACGGACATCCTCCATAGTCACGCATCTCATCAGAATCATGGTTCCAATTCATCGTATCGCTCCTGCATTTTTTCCCTATTATGATATGCAGGAGTAAGATGTAAGTTCATCAATCCAACCGCATCTGCCAGAAACCATCCGATCGGTATTGCCACCCAGATCCCGACCACGCCGATCGCTTTCACCGAAGACAATGTATAAGCCAGTAGCACCCGTGTTCCAAGAGAGATCACCGTCAGAACCACCGACATCATCGGCTTGTTCACTGCCCTGAAATATCCGTACAGTAAAAACAGGATTCCGATCCCTATGTAAAAAACCCCTTCGATCCGAAGATACTGTACACCGGCAGCTATCACGTCCCGGCTGTCCGGAGCCGTCACAAAGATCTTCATCAGAGGCTCCGCAAATGCAAACACAAGCGCACTGATCACCACGCAGAAGACAGCTACGTTTCCAAAAGCCTTCCTGATACCAATACGGATCCGTTCCTTGTCCCCCGCTCCGAAATTTTGTGCCACAAAAACAGAAAAGGCATTTCCAAAATCGATCACAGATGTCAGAAATGTCATCAGCGTATAGGAAGAGCCCACAGCAGCCAGCGCTCCATTTCCCAGATACGTTCCTACCACCCACGTATCCACCAGATTGTACAGCTGCTGCATCACATTTCCAAACATCAACGGCACCGCAAATGACCAGATTCCCTTTGTAATGTCACCTGTTGTAAGGTCATGTTGTTTTATCAATTTATTACTCATTCTTTTATCGTTTTTCAAGCTTCGCCAGCTTCATAATACGTGACCGGTTGTATCTCTGTATGATAACAAATATCAGGTCAAAACACGCTGCTGCGACAGACGTGATCGCCAGTGTAAGCCAGATTCCTTCCTGCGTATGTCTATATACAATTGTAGAAACAAGTGTAATGAAAAACGCCTTTTTTTGCAAGCAAATCATCCGCAATAAAAATACTATAGAATTTCTTGGTATATGGGAAGGTTTGCAAGCTGGGTATCCCCTCAGTTTAAGCTGTATCTGATTAAGGAATTTGAACGGCTAAAAAAGGAAGAACAGGCATTACTTGGTTGGAGTGTTAAAAGAGAACTTGCAAAAATCAATTATCAAATACATAGACTAAAACCACGCAGGCAGAGATCATTTTCAGCATATCCGTGTACTCCGGTCGCAGCGCATTTTCCCCAAGAATGATCCCGTTCACCAGAAGTTCAATGAGCAGCAATTGAATAAATTTCCGGATAAGCACTTCTTTGATTGAAAGCTCACGCCTTGAGTACATGACCGCCTGTATGCCACGATCTCATTGACCTGCGCGTTGATCCGGTGGCACCTGATCTCCACCACCTCCAGCAGCTCTTCCCCCACTTTCAAAACCTTTACTTCCATAACAGATCTCTCCCATTTAGTTTCTCTGTAGTTATGTTCCATCATCTTACTATTTTGTGTATTTTTGTGTATATTTCCCTTGCTTTCGTACACAACTTTGTGTATAATATAATAAAAGGAGGTACATAATGAATCCAAGGCAGCAAACAGTTAAAAAACTCACTGCTTCCGGCTATGAACTCAAAAGGCACGGTGCCAACCATGATATATACTACAATTCACAAACACACAGTACAATACCGGTAAAACGGCACGATTTTAATGAAAACGATATGAGGTATATTTTTAAAGAGGCAAACATTGACATGAAACATTAAATATAGTTCATGTCTCCAATAAGGAGGTCACTATGCAATATATTTACACAGCTATTTTTACACCTATCGAAGACGGCTCCGGGTACTATGCAAAGGTTCCTGATCTTCCCGGATGTATCACCACCGGTAACAGCCTTGCTGATGCCATCGACCAGATTACTGATGCCATGAATGCATGGCTTGTTGTTGCCGAGGATGAAGGAGATGAAATCGCTTCTCCTACTCCGCAGAATCAGCTTTCTGCCGGATCTGATGCGATCCTTTCTCTTGTATCTGCTGATACGATTGAATATCGCGCCCGAACTGATACACGTGCGGTCCGAAAGAATGTTTCCCTTCCCTGCTGGATGGTTCGCCTCGCTGACAAGCGCGGCATCAACTGTTCTCAGGTACTTCAGGATGCATTACGGACTATACTTGACAGCACTTCTCTTGCAAGACCCCGCTAATCGGGGTCTTTTTACATTCGGTCGCATCTACCGTTCCGGTTCCAAGTGCTGCTGCAAGAGGCGGTGCAAACAGAGGCACAGGATAAGGTTCTTCCTCATACTGATACTTGCCGTCTTCAAAACCGAGCTGCTCCCCGAGCATTGTTCCGTCCAGATCAATGACTGCATCCACGTCATCTCTGTAACGCCCGACAGATACACTTGCTGCGCCTCCGAGTGAATGTCCCATCAGACCTATTTTCTCCACATCCGCCATGGCAAGTACGCTTTCAATCGCACTCTTAGCGGCACCTGAAGCAGATCCTCCGGACTGATCGTTTCCTTTTGGGCTAGTTCAGTATCCCTGCGAACCAGTGCGCCCCATTTCTCCCGCCTGTAAAGACGGATAAGCTTCTCGCTTCTCCGCTCCCGATCACAAGCTCTCCCGTAATGGTTTCTTCTTCATGGCGCAGTTCTTTCTCTAACTGCTGAAGCTGCCGTGAGAGTGTCGGCTTCGTAATATGCAAAAGTTCCGCTGCCCGCGTGATATTTTCTTCTCTTGCTACCATTAAAAAATACTTTAATACTCGTATTTCCAAATACAATAATCACCTCTTTGATGTGAATGCCATTCTGTAAATATTCAGAATATCCTCGTACTCCAGGGTCCGATATCCCGGAAGATTTCTGGTCCGGTTTCTGGTGCAATTCAATGTGAGTGTTTCCAGATCCTCCGCTTTGACACCTAATGTCTTCAGATCGATCGGCATGCCCATAGACGCATAATACTGCTCCTGCATATCAATGGCTGACTCGATCGTCTTTTTCGGATGCTCATGATCGATATCCAGATTCCAGACATTCGCTGCGTACTGAAGCCATCTCGGAATGTTCGCCTCATACACATATCTCGCCCAACTGCACCACAGGGCAGCCAGACCTGCACCATGCGCAACCTCGGGATACATACCGGACACCTCATGCTCCAGCTGATGAACAGCCATCAAAAATTTTCTTCCGCACTGGGTAAGACCGTTATGCGCAAGGGAGGACGCCCACATCATGTTAGCTCTTGCTTCGTAGTCATACGGATCAGCCAGACAATCCTTTCCCGCTTTCATCACGCTCTTTATCACGGCTTCTGCGATGGCATCTGTCAGATAGGTATCCTCTCCCTCACCAAAATAACGCTCAATGGTATGCATGGCGATATCAACTGCGCCACATGCGGTCTGATAGGGGCTTACCGTGTAGGTCAGTTCCGGATTTTCTATAGCAAAATCCATCCGGTTCACGGTACAGCCATATCCTCTCTTTTCTCCTGTCTCAGCATTTGTGATCACACAAGAATTTGACATCTCCGAACCTGCTGCAGACAAGGTAAGGATTGCTCCCTTCTTCAACGTTTTTTCCGGAACACATTTTCCCAGTGAAAAATCCCACACATCTGTTTCGGGATTGGCTGCTCCATTTGCTATATCCTTGGCAGAATCCATGACCGAACCGCCTCCGACCGCGAGGACGAAATCAACTCCTTCTGCGAGACAAAGCGCAATCCCCTTTCTCACCAGAGACAGCTCCGGATTCGCTACCACTCCTCCCAATTCCACATATGGAATATGTTCATCGTCTAACGCATGTTTCACCCGATCCAGAAGTCCGCTCTTTTTGGCAGACTGTCCGCCGTAGTGGATCAACACCTTTTTAGGGGCAAATTCCTTTACGATCTTTCCTACCTTCAGTTCCTCATCTTTTCCAAAATAAACCTTTGTCGGTGTCTCATAAACAAAATTATACATAATATCTCCCTTCCTCCCATAATAATCTTTGTTTTTCTCTTGTTAACTCGCTTTTTCTCACTTTTTCATTTTTTCATAGAGATGTTATCTAAGTCTATGCCATTCCCCTAGACCAAAAATCATGGATATCAGGATGTTTTGGGTACACAAAACAAGACGTCATCTTATTTTGATATGATTGGCCTTTCTTATCCCCAACTCCTTACGGCAGCCTAACCTCCCATGTCATACGGGATCACCTTTACTTCAGGGTCCTTAATTCCTTCGTTCTGCTTATCCATAAAGGGGCGTCATGATGCTCCTTCGCTGAGTCTGTGCTCTGATGGACTAAAATCTGACTTCGGCTCTCTATGTTTCTATAATTCTTTCTGTTCCTTTCAGCACCTTTCGGTGGACGTCTCCCTGAACCTCACAGTTGTCTTTCTTATGCTGCCTGTGGCGGTCTATGAATATCAGATATCATTTTCTCCGGATCATAGATTACTCCATTTGCCAGGATCGCATAGAAGACTCGTATCAGCTTACAGCTGATGGCAATCACGGATTGCTTTTTCTTTAGTGGATTGTTTGCTCTGGTTGTGTAATACTCATGCAATGACCGAAACTCTGGGTTCTTAGCTATCAACGGAATCGCTGCATTGAACAGTACTGCTCGTAGCTTACTCCGACCTCTTTTACTAATGGTCGTCTGTCCTTTGTGTTTTCCTGAACTGTTTTCCCTTAATGAGAGCCCGGCCAGCTTCTGTATCTGTCTGGGTGATTCGAAACGTCTCACATCACCCACTTCAGCCAAAAATCCGGCTACCGTGATCACTCCTATACCTTTGATGGCAAGCATCTGCTCGCTTTCGGGTATCTTTTTACACAAACTTTCTATTTCTTCCATAACACAGTCTAGCTGTGCTTTTTTATATTCGTAATCCTCCAGCAACAGTTTCATTTCATACTTGGCTGCTGAAGAGCCTTTCTTTAAGCCAATGCTTCGTTTTGCCGTCTCACACAGGATCGTTGCCCTTTTCATTCCAACTGCTCTTAGTTTTGCATCACGCCAGATTTGATTGATTTTCTCAGCTCCAAGTTCCACTATTGCCTCGGGAGTACAAGCAACTTTCAGAAGCAACATACTACTTTGTGCTTCATAATCCCCAAATACATCTTTATATTCAGGGAAATATATGGCGAACCATCTGGCAAATCTGTTTTTGATCTGGGTAATCTCCCTGACAAGTCTCTTACGATTGGCCACCATAATTCTCAAATCAGCATATACACCGTCCGGTGTATAAGGTGCAGAATACCTGCCTTCGGTAACAAGTTTTGCTATTACCTTAGGATCTTTTCTGTCATTCTTACTTTGGCTGTTATCATCCAGTTCCTTGGTCTGCTTTACCGCATAAGGGTTAACCATAACCAGAAGGATGCTTTCATCCTCAAGATAAGCACCAAGGTCAAACCAGTAATGACCTGTTGGCTCAATTCCTACAATGACATCTGACTTCTTGTGTTTGTCCTG
This sequence comes from uncultured bacterium, assembly GCA_945828315.1. Classification (GTDB taxonomy): domain Bacteria; phylum Bacillota; class Clostridia; order Lachnospirales; family Lachnospiraceae; genus W0P33-017. The sequence continues at coordinate 18,937 of CALZQA010000056.1, forward strand.
TAAACGCCGCATCCAGCCTTTGAAGTGATCAAATCCTTCTCTGCTGTTGCTGAATGTAAAGACCTTCCCAAGTTCAATGCCTCTCCAGTCAAAAGCCCTGGCATAATGTGTAGCACTTCCGATATCGATTCCAACTACCAAAGTTGATTCTTTTACTTGATTGATTTTCTCATTCTGCTTATAATTCATTTGTGGGTGTCTCCTTTGAACAATGATTTTTATTAACCGCCAAGTTAACAATCATTATTCTATGGCAGGCACTCACTTTTTGCAAACCGGCTATTTGTTACTTAACAGGAATGCTCC
>CALZQA010000057.1 GCA_945828315.1 uncultured bacterium
CACACTGCATATCGTCGGCAGCGTCAGATGTGTATAAGAGACAGCATCATGGGCGATGTATTCGGCAAGCCCGCCATCGTGACAGACACGCACTGCATCCGTCTCGTCAACCGCATGGGGCTGGTAGACGGCATCAAAGAGCCGAAAAAAGTCGAGATGGCCCTGTGGAAGCTCATTCCGCCGGAGGAGGGCAGTGATTTCTGCCACCGCCTTGTCTACCACGGACGCGATGTGTGCACCGCGCGGACCACACCCCACTGCGACCGATGCTGCTGTGCGGATGTGTGCAAGCGTGTCGGCGTAAAATAAAGGAGGATAACGAAAATGTCAGATGTATTAAAGAAAACTTATGAAATTCAGGCAAAGACCGTCATCAAAGCACTGGAAAAAAGAAATATGACCGGCTACTATTGCGCAGACTGTACGTCCGCGGTAAAGCTGGCCGAGGAACTGGTTCCGACAGGCTCTACTGTCGCCTTCGGAGGGTCCATGTCCTTATCGGAAAGCGGAGTGATGGATATGCTGAGAAACCGCAGTGATATCCGCCTGATCGACCGCAGTAAGGCAAGCAGCCCGGAGGAGACCAAGCAGATGTACCGTGATTCCTTCAGCAGCGATGTCTATTTCATGAGCACAAATGCCATCACTCTGGACGGCGAACTGATCAATATCGACGGCAATGGGAACCGTGTCGCAGCTCTGATCTACGGGCCAGACAAGGTCGTGATGATCGTCGGCATGAACAAGCTTGTTTCCACCGTGGAGGATGGCATGAACAGAGTCAGTGACATCGCAGCTCCCGCCAACGGCGTCCGCTTGGGCAAGCAGACACCTTGTGCCACGACTGGTTCCTGTCACGACTGCCTCTCTCCCGAGTGTATGTGCAGCCATACAGTCATCACACGAAGATGTTACACACCCGGCCGCATCCATGTCATTCTGGTTAGCGAGACACTGGGCTACTAAGAAATCCTTTGATATTCGCCAGAACCTTCTCGGTGAGCAGCTCATAAGCCTGTGCCGTGCAGCCGGCGGATGCCTGCTCACACACGATATGCGGATCAGTCACCAGCGAAGCATCACCGATCGCGCCAGCGGTATCACAAATAAACCAGTTGTCTCCCGCTGCCAGCCATTTTTTCAATGCTTCCACCTCATGAGAAGGCCCGATGGACGTATTGAATAAAATCTTGCCGTTTCCAAGTGTCTCAAACTCTTTCTCACCAAGCAGAATAACATTTTTATTCAGGCAGGTAAACACCACATCACAGTGCGACAGCAGCTCTGGCAGTTCGCGGTAGATCAGTCCCGCGTCCTCTTTCTCCGGTTTTCTGGAACGGCTGTAGTAGCTCACCTCTGCACCCATGAACTGCAGCGCTTCGGCGATCATTCCACCTGAGGTGCCAAGTCCGATGATGCCGGTCTTTAAACGGGTGATCTCCTGAGGCTGATCCTTCCACATCGGGCGGTCATACCCATGCAGGAAACGCACCAGCTCGCAGAGCACAAATTCTACGACACCGCGGTCGCCGTAATCACGGATGCCCCTGACATCAATGCCGTGGGCTCTCGCGTAAGCAATATCCACATTGGCACTCTCCTCCGAATACAGACTGCAGCACATACCGACATATTTCACCTTCGGGCACTGTGCCAGCGTCTCGCCGGTAATGCGCGAGGTATAGCACACCAGCACCGCATCCGCATCTCCGATGCGTCGAACGATCTCCGCATCATCCGCCGGAATATCGTCGTAAAAGATGACTTCCTTCGCAAGATTTTTCAGTTCTTTTACCCCGGTTTCCACCAAATGTACCGGCTCGATCGCCACTAATTTCTCAAACATATTTTATCCCCTTTCTAATGCTGCCATGTCACATGGGAACCCTTTTCATCCCGCGTCACGACAAGCTGATTATCAATTTCCTGTTTTAACTCCGTCACATGGGAAATGATCCCGATCAGGCGATTTCCCTCCGCCATATTTTTGAGCACACGTACCGCCTGTCCTCTGGAATGCTCGTCCAATGAGCCAAAGCCCTCATCGATAAATAAGATATCAAGATTGATCGCTGCCGCGCGCATCTGGATCTGGTCTGCCATTCCAAGCGCCAATGCCAACGCCGCCATAAACGATTCGCCACCGGAAAGTGTGCGGATCTCGCGCTCCCGCCCGGTCACCGTCGAGTAGACCATGAGATCCAGTCCCCGGTTTTTGCCCTCGCCTGCTTTCTCGATATCATACATTCGAAGTTCAAACTGTCCCGCCGACATCTCCGCAAACCGGCTGTTCGCCGCGTACAACACCTGCTCCAGATAATAGCGCTGCACGTATGTCTCCAAATCCATGCGCGCGCCTTTAACATTTCCGGAAACCATGCGGTAAAGCATGTCCAGTCTCGCATGTTCCGCGATGATCTCCTGTCTGGCTGCCAGCCGTTCGCTCAACTGTGTGAAGCTTTCCGTATTATCGCGCACCCAGGTATGATACCGTTCGCAGTCTTTATCCGCTGCACGCATCTCCTCCGCAGCACGACTCATGTTCTCGCCAAGTAATACCAGATCCGGGCGGGACTGTCCGCCGATGGTCTCCTCTGCAGTCTGCTTCAACTGCAAGGCTGCCCGGATACGCTCTGTGCGTGCATGGTAGTTTTTCCACTCCTGCTCCAGCTGCTGCTTGCCGGTCAATGCCTGACGCTTCTGCGCGACCGCCTGCTCAAACTGCTTTTCATTCTGCGCCTTCTGCTGCTCATACTGTTCTGTCTTGACCTTTAGCTCCGTGTCAAGCGTCTTTGCCTGCTGGGCCGCCTGTTCCATAGACTCTCTGGCATGCTCCAGTTCCTTTTGCATATTTTCAAGCTGTGATCGTTCTGCCACGCGCTGCCCACCATCAATCGTCGCCGGATGCGGATGCTCGATCGCTCCGCAGACCGGACACGGCGTTCCCGGCACTAATGTCTGCGCCAACACGCCCGCCTGCGCATCCAAAAACCGTTGATATTCCAGATCATAGCGATCTTTCTGAACGATATAGGATTGACGCGCCTGCTCATAGTGCCGCTTTGCCTGCTCCTGCCGCCCTACCAGCTGCGCCAGCGCCTGTTCCTGCTGCCGTAGGGCGCTCAGTCCCTGTTCTGCCTGCGCCGCACGCTCCAATAACTGGCTGAGCTGTTTTTCACTCTCTGCCAAACGATCCTTCATCGCTTCCTCCGCCTGCTCGGCTTCCTCCAGGTTCATCCCGCACGCGTCAAGTTCCTCCTCTGCCCGGGCCTGCTGCTCGTAGCTTTTTTGCAACGCCTGTGCACGAGTGTATGCATCCCGCGTCTCATCCCGCCGTTTTTTCACCTGTTCGTTTCGGGCTGTCACAAAATCCAGACGATCTTTCAACTCATCGTTCAGCTTTCCGAGCTGCTCCACATAGCTGTCCAGATTTGCCAGTGTCCCCTGTGCGATCTGCTGTTGCAATGCAAGCAGTTCATCCGCATATTCATAATCCTCCGGTATCCGGACACGCCCGATCATCGTCTGCGTCTGTGTCCGGATCACCGCGATCTCTTTTTCCTTCTCTTTTTTCCGGTTATCAAACTCCCGAACAATATTTTCATAGAGATCCGTGTGAAACAGCTTGCGGAAAATCTCCTTCTTTGTATCGGATTTTGCCCGCAACAGTTCCATAAACTCGCCTTGGGCGATCATGGCGATCTGCATGAACTGACTCTTTGACAGCCCTACGATTTCCTCCAGCCGCGCATCTGTCTCTTTCGCCGGACAGATCGTCCCATCCGGCAGTGTCAGCTCCACACTTCCCGCTTCCTCTTTTGTCGTATTTCCCTTTGCCGACGCTTTTTTCAGCCGTCTCACATGACGGGGCACGCGGCGCACCTCATACACGGTATCTGCGCTTCCATCTGAAAATGTCAAAGTCACTTCCGGACAGATGTCCACATCCGCATACTGACTCTGGAGCAGCACGCCGTCCTTTTTATTTGCCACCGAACTGGCTTCTCCATAGAGTGCAAACACGATGGCATCAAAGATCGTCGTCTTTCCCGCGCCGGTATCACCTGTTATGAGAAACAGATTCTCCGTGGACTCCGAGAAATCCACCGTTGTTTTTTCCGCATAGGAGCCAAACGCCTGCATCGTCAATCTGATCGGTCTCAAGCGTGCGTCACCTCCTTTGCCGCATTCACCACATCCTGTAAAAGCGCAAGCGATGCCTCATCCAGGTCTCCCAAAAAACTCTTGCATAGTTCAAAGGGCTCCGGGATCTGTGCCGCCGTCAGCGGCTTGCTGTAATCCGCCTGCCGCAGGTTTTCGCGCCGGATCTCTAACAGATTCGGAAACGCCTGACGCAGACGCTCCTGCATGTCAATAACGTCCAGATCCTCCCGGTCTGTCAGCACGATAGAAACATAGTCCTCACTCGGATGCTTCAACAGTTCCGCCAGTTCGCCTTTTTCCACGCGCACTTCCCGCATCGGCACAAGCGGCAGCTCCCGGATCTGCGGTGCGGTTCCTTTTTCGCCCAACTCTACCACAAGGATCCCCTTCTTCTGTCCCGCCTCGCTCACGGAGCAGGCCAGCGGCGTGCCACAATAGCGTATCGTCTCGCTGCCGGCCTTCATCGGTTTATGAATATGCCCCAGAGCCGCATAGTCAAACTGCTCCAGCACGTCGGCACATACCTCATCGATATTTCCGACGGTGCGGATCTCCGAATCCGCACGCTCAATCTCATCCGCCGCCTTTCCTTTCGGCAGATAAAACTGATGACTGACGATCACATTCCGCTGCCCCCGGTTGATCTCTTCGCGATCAATGAGCGCATGGATCGCCTCGTCATAGGACAGATTGGTACCATCCTCGTGTGTTCCCGTGATCTCCTTGACCATCGTCGGTTTCACAAAAGGAAGAAGATAAAAATTCACCGCGCCATAACTGTCATAGAGTGTCACTTTTTCCATATATTCCTGCGGTGTGCGCGGCGGCTGTCCGATCATATGTACATGCTGGCGCGCCAGGATGCTGCGATAGCAGTCGATCCGACCGGCACTGTCATGATTTCCACTGATCAGGAAAATCTCCGCATTCGGTAGAACGCTTGTCAATTCCTGCAAAAATGCATCAAATACGCCCACTGCCTCCGCAGAGGGTACGGATTTATCATAGATATCGCCCGCGATCACCATCGCGTCCGGCTGCTCATACTCTGCCAGCGCCGTTATCTTTTTCAAAATAAATACCTGATCCTCCTGCAAGTCACGATTTAATAGCTTCAAACCAATGTGCAGATCAGATAAATGAAAGAATTTCATTTCGTTCCTCCAGGTTAAAATACAATAGGCGATGCGAGATTTTGCAGCAGTGCAACCACACTCCAGCCTGCGATCGCACTGGTGGAAGAATAGATATCCACCACTGCCTTTACGCCGTCGATCTCCGCCGTGATCCGGTGATCGTCACCCACAAATCCCGGCACGCTGGTGATCTGTACATGCTCCGCATCCGGTCCCACACTTGCCAGTGACGCTGCCACCGCTACATTAACCTTCGTGGGAAGCAGTGCGATCGCTTCCTTCGCGGTTCCGTCAAATACCTGTGTCTCATCGGTGTCCGTCAAGAGCTGTTCGTTAAACAATGGTGTATTCTGCAGAGAAGCCGGTCCCTTGTGTGTCTCAAAGGTCACCTTTGCCTCATCCATCAGCGACACGGTGCGCAATACATCAAAACCGCCGATCGCACCGGACGCGATATGAACCTTTGTCCCGTGTTCTTTCGCGGTCTGCGCCACGCGCTTATAAAATTCATGATCCGCAAACGCACCGATCGACAAAACAGCCATCCCTGCTCCGGCAGATAAGATCTGCTCCGCATAATCCTTCACGGCTGCCACAGAAGCCGCCTCCGCCACAATACCCGGTTTTTGCGCCAGAAGCTCCTCGATCGTAAAGCAGGCCTCACAGCCTGCTTTCGCTGCCAACGCACGCGTTTTCTCTTCACTTCGTCCAAGAATTCCCACCAGCTCATAGTCAGGCAGCAGGCCTTTTTGCAGCGCCTCCACAATAATGCCTGCCAGAAATCCGTTTCCTAAAATCGCTAATCTCATCTTTCAAATCCCCCTTAAGTATTTCTTTCGTTTGAACATATTATCATCATATCATTCCTATCTGCTTTTTTCAAACTATAGCAGTCTCAAAGTGATTCGAAACGACAAAAAAGGCATCCGATCACTCGGATGCCTTAGCAGCGCTACCAGGGCTCGAACCTGGAAATGACGGAGTCAGAGTCCGTTGCCTTACCATTTGGCGATAGCGCTTCACAACAAAAATCATTATAAACACTAATTTACCATTTGTCAACAATAAATTTAAAAATTTTTTCCCAATAGTGTTCAGTTATTTCCCACTTGCAATTATGCCTTGTAAAAATTAAACTGTAGGTAGAAATATGGAGCTGGCAACAGCCCGGACAGGAGCAAAATTTTACATCGGAGGTATTTACACATGAATTCCATACAGGATTGTTACACTTTAAACAACGGCATGAAGCTGCCGTGTATCGGTTTTGGTACTTATCAGACGGTCAATGGCGACGGAAAGGCAATTATCCTTGATGCCATCCGCGCAGGCTACCGTTTTTTTGATGCGGCGTCACTTTATGAGACAGAGCGCGTGCTTGGCGCAGCGGTCAAAGAAAGTGGTCTGCCGCGAAGCGAATTTATCATCGAGACAAAACTGTGGATCGATGAGATGGGCTACGACAATGCAAAGAAAGCATTGGCTGCTTCACTGGAACGTCTGCAGATGGACTATGTCGATCTGTACATGATCCACTGGCCCCGTCAGACCGGCGCTGATAATGAAAACTGGAAAGAGCTGGATCTGGAGACATGGCGTGCGCTTGAGGAGCTTGTGGATGAGGGGAAAGTTCGCGCCATCGGCTGCAGCAACTTCCTGCCGCATCATCTGAAAAACATCCTCGATCATTGCCGCATCAAGCCGGTGGTGGATCAGCTGGAACTGCATCCGGGCTATTCGCAGGAGGCCGCGGTCGCTTTCTGTCAGGCTCATGACATCGTCCCGATGGCTTGGAGTCCACTAGGCAGAGGCAACGAGAACGCGCTGGCAGGAAATGCCATCCTTGCCCGCCTCGCCCAAAAATATGACCGTTCCATCGCACAGATCTGTCTGCGCTTCCTTGTACAGAAAGGTATCCTTCCGATCCCGAAGGCTTCTTCCTATGAACATATGAGGGCAAACGCAGCGATTTTTGATTTTGAGCTTTCTGAGGATGATCTGTGGATGCTCAGCTGTATGCCTCAGACAACATGGCTCGGCGAACATCCTGATTTTTTCATCCCGACGAAAAAGAGTAACCCCAACCAGTAAGCAGACACGCGCACTACCAATCACCCGCATCTAAAAAGCCACCGGGCACAGCCCTTTGATCTCACTCACGATCTGCTGCGCCGGGTGGCTTTTCTTTTCCTAACGTTTTTTAATCCGATACATCCTCCGGATAGATCATTGTCTGATCCTCATCCTCGAGTCCCGTATGGGAATCCGGCGGCTCATCCGACCCTCCATCATCATCAATGACCGGTGGCTGCGTTTCTTCTCCATCGGTTTCCCCGGTAATGTCTATCGGTTCTACATCATTTGCCGTATGGACCGGACAAGTATCTGTACTGAGATTTGAAGGCAACAGGTACGGTGCATCCTCCGTACCGGAAGATCCACCACTGATATATGCAGTCGTCTTCAGGTCCTCCTCCGGACAGTACGGGCCTGCCGGTTTTCCGGATGCCTCACAGACCGTCACGGCAACATGCGTGTCACAATACTCCGTCGGCTCTGTACCAGCCGCAAAATACTCGGTTGTCACCTGTGAGCCACGCGGATCACAGTCGCACAGACCGGCCTTTGCCAGCTTTCCGGACTTTTTACATATTTTACACTGCACAATCCCTTCCGGCATTTCAAAATCTTTATTTTCCAGTCCCTCATGCAGTCTCTGCATAACAGCCTTCCAGATCAATTTCGGATAACTGGTCGTTCCACTGCCCTGCGGGGTGTTGTCATCATATCCACCCCATACCACACAGGTATAATACGGGGAATAACCTGCAAACAATGCGTCCCTGTTCTTTGTGGTCGTTCCACTCTTGCCCGCAAGTGTCATTCCCTCAAAATTGCACAGTCTTCCGGTTCCGGTCGTGATAACATCCTTCATCGCATCTGTCAGAAGCCATGCCGTCGTCTCCTTCAGTACGCTCTTTGTCTGGGGTGTATTGTCGATCAGCACGTTTCCGTCATGGTCAAGGATCTTCGTATAAAACCGCGGTTTGGTATAGGTACCCTGATTAGCGATCGTTGCATAGGCTGCTGTCAGTTCCAGATTCGTCACACCGTCTGTCAGACCACCCAGTGCCAGTGACTGGACACGGTCACTGTCATTTAATGTCGTAAAACCAAAATCCTGCAGATAAGAATAACCATTATCCACACCGATATCCGTCAGACATTTCACTGTCACAACATTGATCGAATAAGTGATCGCCGTACGGAAGTTCGTAAAACCGCGATAACGGTTGTCATAGTTTTTCAGTGATGTACCGTTGGCATATTCATAGGGAGCATCATCCTCCACTGTTGCCAGTGTCATGCCTGCCCCGTCCAATGCAGGCGCATAAGCCGCCAACACCTTAAACGTAGATCCCGGCTGACGGGTAGAGTCTGTTGCACGGTTTAAGGTACGGTTTGCCACCTTATCACCACGGCCGCCTACGATCGCTTTTACCTCTCCGGTACTCTGGTCGATGATCGTCAGCGCCGCCTGTGGCTGCAACGTATAGTTTATATATTCGCCACCTTCAGGAATCGTATCACCAGGCTCCATGATCTCTGCTTTGTACGCCTCGATGGCTGCCCACGCTTCCTCTTCGGAAGCAAAGTTGATATCGTAGTCCTTATTCGCCGACTGGTAATACGCCAGCATCGTATGCTCATCATAATTTTCGATCGTGCCATCTGTCTTTTGGATACTCAGTCGGTAATTAAAAGACACCTGAGGCTGCGTCGGATAATTATCGAGGTTGTTGACCTCCTCGTCGCAGATTGCCTGGATCTCAGGATCCTGTGTGGAATAAATGGTCAGACCGCTGTTGTAAAGCGCCTTGTAAGCCTCCGCTTTTGTGTAACCGAGCACTGTTTGCAGATCCTCCAGCACCTGATTGGTAAGCTCGTCCACAAAATAGGAATTGATCTGGCTGCTCTCCTCGGTCTTTTTTATATTGACCTTCTTGATGCGTTTATACACATTATCCGCCAGCGCTTCCTCTTTTTCTTCCGCAGTAATATATCCCTGCTCTTCCATCTTATTCAGCACTTCCTCGCGGCGCTCAGCATTGGCCTCGGGATGGCTGATCGGGTTCAGCCCTTCAGGACTTTTTGTGATACCGGCGATGACCGCGCACTCAGATAAAGTCAATTCAGAGACATCTTTATTAAAATAACGCATGGCTGCCGCCTGTACACCGAGAGAATTCTGTCCCAGATTAACGGTATTCAGATAATTCTCCAGGATCCAGTCCTTATTGTTGACCTTTTTTTCCAGCTCAACTGCAAGATACTGCTCTTGAAGCTTTCGAACGACCTTCGCAAAGCCCTTGTCTGTTGTCCAGGTGGTAAATACGTTATTTTTGAGCAGCTGCTGTGTGATCGTGGATGCACCCTGGGAAAAATGCCCGCCGGAAAGAATACCCTTCACACCTGCACGGATAATTCCTTTTACATCGATTCCGTTATGCTCATAAAATCGCGCGTCCTCAATCGCTACAAACGCATGCTGCAGATCTTCCGGAATCTCGTCGATCGTCACATACACGCGGTTTGCACCTGAGGCTACCAGTGTTGCTGTCGTATTTCCCTCCGTATCCAGTACCGTGGACAGATACCCGGTAGGAGTGACATCCATCGCGTCGATCGCAGGCGAAGAATCAATGATCCCTTTATACACACCGAATCCGGTAAAGGCCACACCAACGACCAGCACAAAGGCAGCGACAAGCAATAGTTTATAAAATACCACTTTGAACTTTCGTAAAACCTTGGGAGACTTTGCAGAGATCTTTTTTGCCTGCTTCTTTGCCCCCTCTTTTCCATAGTTCATAGTCTGCCTCCTGTTTTTGCCTATAGATAGTATGTATTATATCATTTTATTATGATATTGTAAACTTTCGGCTGAAATGGTATACTTTTAAGCATGAGTGAAACAGGATACAAGACCGTCTACAAGGGCGGCACAGGAGAAATTGAAGAAAAAAAATCGCGCTTTATCGCATCAATTGAGCCGGTAACCTCTGAGGAGGAAGCGGTTGCTTTCTTCAATAAAAAGAAAAAAGAATACTGGGATGCCAGACACAACTGTACGGCATTCACGATCGGAGAAAAACATGAGAACACCCGCTGCAATGATGATGGTGAGCCATCCGGTACAGCCGGTCGCCCGATGCTGGATGTACTGTTGCGTGAAGACATCCACAATGTTGCGGTTGTCGTGACCCGCTATTTCGGCGGAACACTGCTGGGTACCGGCGGTCTGGTGCGCGCTTATCAGAAATCCGTACAGGAAGGTCTGAAAAACTCCGTGATCATCGAACGTCACAAAGGTTGTAAAATGACGATCAGCACAGATTACACCGGTCTCGGAAAGATTCAGTATATCCTTGCCGGGGCAAACATCACAACGTTGGATACGGAGTATACCGAAGGCGTATGCATCCACACGATGGTTCCGTCCGATCAGCTCGCAGCCTTGCAGAACGACATCACGCAGGGTACCAGCGGGCAGGCACAAATGGAGCTTGGTGATGAAGTGGAATATGCTATTCTGGACGGTGAAGTGCTGATCTTTTCCTAAAAATCAAACTTGCACGTAAAAAAGGAGTTTGCTCTTCGGCAAACTCCTTTTTATATTCAGTGATCTGATCTCTTTAGAAAATTCTGCGGACAGCCAACACCGTGCGGTAAGTGATCGGTGAAGTATACTTGATACCGGTAGACGGTGAGCTGGCATGTACGATGGTGTTGTTTCCAACATAGATTCCCACATGACCGCTGTAGCATACAATATCACCGGGCTGAATATCATCAATGCTCACTCCGTATCCACAGCTGCGCTGTGCACTGGAAGAATGAGGAAGTGATACTCCGAATGCAGCATATACTGCCATAACAAATCCGGAGCAATCAGCACCGTTTGTCAAACTGCTTCCGCCATACACATAAGGATTTCCAACAAACTGGCATGCATAATTTGCAACTGCCTGTCCGTTTGAACCGGAAGGCGCACTGTAGCTACGATTGCTTGATGACGAACTTCCTGATGAAGAGCTGCTTGAACTGCTTGATTTCTTGGATGAGCTGCTTCCTGATGAAGAGCTGCTCTTGCTCGCCTCTGACTGTGCAGCTGCGGCTGCCGCTGCTTCCTCTGCTGCCTTACGGTCTGCCTCCTCCTCTGCTAATCTTGCTGCTTCTTCCTCTCTGGATTCTGCATAAGTATACTCTGTGGATAAGGTAACGTAATCAACAGAAACATAACCTTCTCCACCCTCTACGGATACCTTTACCCAGCCGTCATCCGCTTTTGCTTCACTGACTACGGTCAGTTCCTCTCCCTCGGGAACAAGCTCGATGACCTTGGCGTCCGCATCTGCTTTCTGGCGGACACGAAGTGTCTGGGTGTCTACGGTGGCTATTCTCGTACCAACCTTGCTTAAAAGCTTCTTGGTAGCGACTTTCACATAATCTGCCTTTACAAAACCTCTGACATTACCGGATTGGATCTTGTACCAGCCATCCACTTCCTTGATGACTGTTCCTACAGAATCGTCATATAGCTTTCCTAAGATCTTGCTGTCCTCAAAGGCGTGTGCACGGACGTTGACATATCCGTCAACCTGTGCAACGATCATGACCTCTTTCTCTTCCTTGGTCTCAGGCTCCTGCTCAACCTCTGCTTCCGTTTCAGCTGTCTCGGAAGCGGTCACAGTCTGTGTAACTGTTGTCTGCTTCGCAACACTCTTTGCAGAAATGATGTTTTCAGCAAGATACTGTGACAAGGCAAGTGAGATACCGGATGCCGGAGATGATGATGTCAACTCTGAGGTCACATTTACGTTTGTAAGTTCTGAAGCACCTGCAATGGGTGTTGCCCCGGCAATGATCGGAGTCGCTGCCAGTGTAAGCGCACTTGCTAAGCAACAGGTCGTCATGCGTAATGCTCTATAGTTCATAATACCCTCCAAATTTATGGCTTTTGCAACTTTGTTATTATTTGTTACAAATTTATTACATTTGTTACATTGCCATTATAGCAAGGTTATCGAACTATGTCAACCACAAGATATTGGCAGTTTTTTCTAAATTGTATAAATATAGTTCTCTAAAGAAGTAATTGCATTTGCGCCATCCGCTGCAGCTGTCACGATCTGGCGCAGAGGTTTGGTTCTCAGGTCTCCCGCCGCAAAGATGCCGGGAATATTCGTCACACACGTCTCATCCGCCAGGATGTATCCACCTTCGTCACAGTCCACCAGACCTCGCACCAGCCCGGTATCCGGCGTGATGCCGACTGCAATGAATACGCCCTGAAGCGGCAAAGCTGACTGCACTTGTGTTTTTCTGTTACGAATCTGTAACATTTGCACCATGCCTTCGCCGCCTATAGACTCTACAACGCTATCCCAGATCAGTTCAATATTTGGCGTATCAAATACCTTCTGCTGCAAAGAGCGCGCTCCTCTCAGCTCGTCTCGTCTGTGGATCAAATACACTTTCTCGCAACCACGCGACAAAAACAGTGCATCCTCCAGCGCCACATCGCCTCCTCCGATCACAGCCACAGTCTTTCCTCTGAAAAAAGCGCCGTCGCAGGTGGCACAATAGGAAACGCCCATTCCTCTCAGCGCTTCCTCACCCGGTACACCGAGCATCCGGTGTGTCGCCCCCATCGCCAGCACAATGGCGCGGCAGCTGTGTCTGCCTGTTGTTGTGACAACGATCTTTTCCTTTTCTGTCGCCGCCTCAATAGCAGTGACCTCTGCCGTCTCAAACTGAGCCCCAAGTTTTTGTGCATGCTCCCGGAAGCTCATTCCCAATTCGAATCCACCGATCCCCGGCAATCCCGGATAGTTATCCACATCCACCGTGTTCAATATTTGTCCCCCACTCATCGGCTGTTTTTCGATCACCAGTGCATGCAGCCCGGCGCGCATTGCATAGATTGCCGCCGATAATCCCGCAGGACCGCTTCCTATAATCACTACATCTAACATGTAAGATACCTCCTTCTCAAGTTCAAGATCAGCATTTGCAAATTTCCATATTTTATGATATAATTTTTATACATATTATGCGCCCAGCGCTAAAGAAAGGTGGGATCACTATGGAAATCGGCTCACTTGCTTCTTCTGCATTATATCAGATGGAACAGGGTTCCGTAAAGGTAAACGGATATAGCCAGCCGACCGACGTGGGTGTCGCAATGCTCAGTAAACAGTTATCTGTGTCTGAGGCAAGCGGTCAGAGCCTCATCCGTGCGATGGAATTATCCGTAAATCCCAACGTTGGCGGTAACGTAGATTTTTACGCGTAAGCCCACAGACAAGACAAGCCACAGTAAAATACTGTGGCTTGTTTTTCATTCTCAAATGGTATCAACAGCAAGCACCCCGCCATTTCACTACAACAGCCGGATGCTCTTCTCCGTGATCTCGATTTTCCGTTCCTTATAAAGACGTCCCACCGCACGCTTGAAGGCGGCCTTACTCATCTGCATCTCGCGCATGATGATCTCCGGAGATGCCTTATCGTTAAAGGGCAGCACTCCGGCATACTCCTCTATGACGCGCAGCACCTTTTCAGCATCCGCATCCGTCTGTGTCTCCTTATTTGCCCGGCGGGTGATATCCAGCTTCCCGTCCTCCTTGATTCCGGTGACACGTGCCTCAATGATGTCCCCGATCTTCAGGTCGGATGTATCCTCGCTGCGCGGGATCATCGCTGAATAACGATCATCCACCGCTACAAAGGTACCAAAATCGTGTCCAAACTCGTACACTCTGCCGCTCACGGTCTCACCCTTCTCATAGGGTGCATTCGTGGAGAGCTTGTCGTACAAATGCTTCATGCTGGCACACAGTCTGCCGCTCTTATCGATATAGAGCGTCACCAGCACTTCGTCTCCTTCACGTACCTTTCCGTTCATCTCCTTATATGGAAGAAACAGGTCTTTTTCCAGTCCCCAGTCAAGAAACGCTCCGATCTTTCCTACCTGCGAAACGGTCAGCACCGCCAGTCCGCCCAGCGCCAGCTTCGGCTTTGCACAGGTCGCGATCATGCGGTCTTTCGAATCACGGTAGAGGAAAACCTCCAGTTTGTCTCCGATCACTGCATTTTCCGGCACCTGTGACTTGGGCAGCAACACTTTTTCTTCCGTCTCGCGGCTTTCCGCCAGATAAACACCGAACTCCACCTTCTTGATGATGGTCAGTGTCTGATATTCTCCTAATTTCATGTTCGCTCCTTTATTTATCCATAAAAAATCACATTCGCATATGCTTCGCCGCTCTCATCACACAGCTTCACGCTGACCTGCGACGACTCCGCTGCCACCGCAGAGCAGATCGTATCGCCCAGCACAGCTGCCTTTTTGTATTCTGCCCAGATCCGGTGTACCTCAAAACCTTCCGGCAAAAATTCTTCGCCCATCAGTATGTATTTTGCATTGTTCATATGATGGTTCGTATCAATAAAATAATGGGGCACACGGATGGATGACTTCGCTTCTCCCTCCGGAAGTATCGGAAGCTTTCTTCCCAGATATTCCATATCCAGTTTCGGCTCCGGAGGGTATTTGTCTAACATCTCAGGGATCGGTCGCGTCGGCTTTCCGGTCTGCGTGTCGATGAATACCCAGATGGAATTTGCTTTCAGGATGACCTCTCCCGACTCAGCCTCGATCTTAAAATTACGGAGTCCGTAAAAGCCCTTGATATCATAGGGCCATGTATAAATTGTCAGCTGCTCACCCAGCTTGGGATAACGCAGGACATCCACCTGCCAGCTGCTTAAGATCCATGCGACATGATGCTCACTCAGATATTCTACCCCGACACCGAGTTGCTCCGACTGAAATGTACAACAGTCCTGCAAATAATCCAGCAGCGCTGTCAGACTCGCTTCCTGTTTTGTATTGCATTCGCTGTAGCGAACGCGAGTTTGAAATGAATACATTGTTTTACCTCTTTTTGATCCAAAAGGACACAAAACAGCGTCCTGATGGTATCTATCATGACAGAAATCAGGAAAATTAGCAAGAATTATCGCCTGCATTTTTGTACTCGTTACCGAAATGAGGTATGATCGGGCAGTTAACGGCGTTCCTTTCCGGTTCTCTTATAATATGTAAGTTTATCCTCATACATACGCTGATCCGCCAGATCCCGCATCTCATCAAAGGTCAGCTCGCCGTGCTCCCTGCATACCACCACGCCTTTGGAGACAGAAAGGACACAGTCGAAGCTACACGTCGTACTGCCGATCAGATGATCCAACGTCCGGAGCGCATCCTTTCGTTCCACCTCGCTGCATGCGAGTAATGCCACAAATTCATCTCCACCCGTACGATACACCTTGCCAAGCTTACCAAACGCTGTCTGCATACAATCAGCAGCCAGAATGATCAGTTCATCACCCGCCGAATGGCCGTAAGTATCATTTGCTTCCTTCAGGCTATTGACATCCATCATGAGGATCGTTGTCTGAGCGACCAGCCCTTGGTCCTGTATATCTGCACAATCCTCTTCCAGTGCACGGCGATTGAGAAGCCCTGTCATAGCATCCGTCAGGGAGATCGTTCTTCGCTCGATCAGTTCGATGGCAGCTTTGCGCTCTCTCATGAAGATCACAAAAAATACCATTGCGATCATCAACAATCCGATCACAAAAATAATGATACTTATGATCGTGATCTCCAGCACATTGATCTTGTCCGGGCTCAGGTCCTCCACCACCAGATACCAGCCCAGATCTTCCATATATTTCGTCATACGGCTGCTATCAGAACCGGATTCGTAATAAAAATCATCCGGATCATTTTCTATATCTATGTATTTGCAGAGTCCCTCATAAGTATAGTAAGCTCTCGACTGGTCACAGACCGCATATACCATCTGATAACCCAAACCTTTCTTGATGGAATCCAGATAAGCTGCCACTCTGGTCTCCACCTCCTCCGGTGCACCGGAGCCGCTTTTTTTCATATATTGCTTCAAGCTTTAATCGTTTGACATCGTCTCTGCCACTACGATCGGTCTGGTAAACACGCTCTCTATTCCGCTCTCCACCATGTGGGCGAGAATCGTGCTGTCGCTCTGTTCGTTTTCAGCCGAAATTTTTTTAATTAAATAAATACATGAAAATATGGCCGCGCTCATGCAGATCGTCATGATCACAAATAAAGCAACCACTTCTATGGTGGTCCACTCTTTTTCTTTTGTTTTCTTTGTCTTTCTTGACACTAAATCATATCTTCTATCCATGTTATCGCTTAGATTATACCGAAAAGTTCAGATTGTCAATGAAAAAAGAAAGGATCATTACCAAATTAAGTGGTAATGACCCGTTTTCACGATAATATATTAATTCACTGCTCATCCGGCAAATCAGATGTAGTTTCTTTCGTTTTTTTCTTTCCGGTAATGATTGCCACTATGGCAAGGATAGCATTGATCAGACACCAACCGGACCAGATTGCCAGATCCGAATAGCTGCCATAATTCGTAAAACCAATGAGTGCAGCCAAACCAAACAGAATAATAAGTGCAATATTACCGCCCTTTTTTTCTGATTTTCTTGTTACAACAGAGACAATTCCTCCGGCGAGCATAAGTATCGCCACTATGATTCCTGCCGAACCGGATACCTCTCCGTTAGCTTCCAGTGCATTTGATACTCCTGCGGCACATGACTGAAACGCAACAAGCACAAACAAGATCATTGATAAAATACCAGATACTAATTTCCAAACTTTCATGATAAAATCCTCCATCAAATTTATCCTATTTTCTAAAATGAAATTGAGATCACATCTGAATCAAAAATATCTTCCCATGACTCCAGATCAAATATGTGGAAATACAATTCCACATCCGTGATATCTTCAATAGAATTTTCCTCTAAGTCAGAACTGTAAAACTGAACCGCACTGATTGCTCTCTTTCCGGCTACAATATCCTCTGACATGGAAGCTTCGGTCATAAAACCATTTACTGATACATCTCTTGTCTGAACCGTGACATCCTGATCCGTATTATTTTCGATATAAAGGATCACTCCGGGGCCCCAGAATGAATCATCTGCTGACAACCCTTTTCCTACAATCTTTATTCCATTTGAATCTACCAATACTTCGCCGGAATCGTCATAGGTTTGTGTATAGCTTTCTGCGATCGACGTCTCGATTTTTATCATTTCTGTGTCTACAATATCATCCCATGATTCCGCATCAAAAATGTGAAACGCAAATTCCATTGTTGCAATGCTGTCAATTCCACATTCCTTGAGTCCTGAAGTCTCAAATGTTAACAAATCATTTGCTTTTTTGCCCGCTGCAACATCTGCTGACATCATGGTAGTGACCATATATCCATTAACGTTTGCATTCTTTGCCTGAACCGTAATACTTTGATCCGTATTGTTTTCGATCAGCAGCTTTAATTCTGTTCCAAGCCATCCATCCTCAATTCCTGTTGCAGTAATCTTAATATCGTTCTCATCATATAATACCTGTTCTTCGATTGAGACCGCAGTTGCATCATCTGCTGAAGTTTCCTCTTTTTCCGCTTCCTTTGATATTACTTCCTCTTTGCTAGATTCTTCTTTCTCCTCCGATTCATTGCTCACACTGGAAATTTCTTTGCCTTCCCCCGAACCGGTTGAACCACTGCCTATTGCCATAGCAGCAAAAAATGTCAGGCATAATACCACTGTTAACAGCTTTAATCTCTTTTTCATATCTCTTTTGTTCCTCCTCTAAAGAAATCGTTTTTTATAATAAAAACAGCAGCAATCTCAGCTATAAGTTCGACAACCAGGTCAAACACATCAAACGTTCCCTTTACAAATGATGTAAGCTGAAGGATTTCGATAATTACAGAGAAAACATAAGCAATTACAAAAATCTTAAATAATGATGCTGTATTATTATCAAGTATAAAATAAAGTGCAAAAACTAAGGCATATCCCCACAACATGTCCAAAGCATAATATCGGATAAAACGGACTATCGTCGAATGATAGCTAATATCATACATATGCACTCTCATTCCAAGAATTGTATCTAACTGTCTCACAAAGATCACGTCAGGTGAAGTAACATAATAAATAACAGCCCCTGTCAAAATCGGAACAATCATGTTGGCTAATAAAAAAACTTTATTCCTGCACTCCACTTGTCCGTAACGGCTCCATTCCATTTTTCTTTAAGAGTTCATTCACATCAATGATATTTCCCGGTCGTTCGTTAAATACGATCATCAAAAGCGCATCCCTAGATGTTTTTGCATATAATTCGGGCATCTCGTATTTTTTTAGTGCCCGCTGCGTTTCACCCAGACTAAAATCTGCCGCATAACAGATCCGCAGTATAACAT
>CALZQA010000058.1 GCA_945828315.1 uncultured bacterium
ACACACTGCATATCGTCGGCAGCGTCAGATGTGTATAAGAGACAGGTGCGAGACCTATGATCTCAACCCGGAGGAATGTGTGTTTATTGATGATCGCCCCGAAAATGTGGAAGCGGCAAAACGTGTAGGGATGAAAGGGATTGTTTTTGAGGGAGACTATAAAGTGGTGGAAAAAGTCATACTCTAGAAATGGGTATGACTTTTTTTAAATATTTTGAACCATTTTTATTTTTTCATGCTCTTATATACAGGTGCACCCAAGAAAGAGCAAAATAAAACGTGACTGTGAGTGGTTAAACAGTTGCAGAAAGGAGGATGTGCTTTGGAAGCAGAAAAGGAGCTGGAGCTTGTAAGGCGCATGAAGAAAGGTGAACGGGCAGCCTTTGACGAACTCTATGAACAGTATTATGACAGACTGTATCGCACGGCGTGCATGATCACAGGCAACCGTGCTGACGGGGAAGATGTGACCCAGGAGACCTTTATCAAGGCGTATCTCAATTGTGACAAGCTGAAAAAAGACGAGCAGTTTCGTTACTGGCTCTACCGGATCCTGAACCGTACGGCCTGGCAGGTTGCAAAAAAACATGCCAAAGAGCGGCCGGAGGAGCGGATTCTGGAGCTGGCGGATACATCTACGGCAGATTCTCCCGCAGTCAAGGTGTTACAGGATGAGCAGGAACGGGTGGTAGCAGAAGCGATTCGCAGGCTGGAATACCGGCAGCGGATGACGGTGATTCTCTATTATTTCAATGGACTTGGCACAAAGGAAATCGCCAGAGTCATGGAATGTATGGAGGGAACGGTGAAGTCCAGGCTCTTTACAGCCAGAAAAAATCTGCGGGCACTTTTGAGTGATGAGTTTTCGAATGGCAACTGTGATCGTAATGAGCAGCTGCAAAATGGGAGGCGAAGATATGCAGAGTAATCAATTAAGGGATGAACAGATAAAAAATGCGCTTTATGCAGATGCATACTCCTATGACCCGCCGGCTGATCTGAAGCAGCGGATCGACGCGCAGATTGCGCGGCAGAAAAAGGAGGTCATTTATATGAAAAAGATGAGTGTAAAAAAGGTAGCGATCGTGGCAGCAGCATTGTGCGCACTGACCGGAACGGTGTGTATGGCAGGCGGAAAGATCGCCGGATATGTGGGCGGCACGAGAGCGGGTTCACAGACCGGTGCGTTTTCAGACATTGCGAAGCTGGAGAAAAAACTGGATGTAGCAGTAAACGCTCCGGAAGATTTTAACAATGGTTATGCATTTGCAGATGCACATATTGCAGACTTTAACGCGGTGGATGAAGATAATATTAAGGTGGGATCTGAGTCAGAGTTGAACGTATCTTATGAGAAAGACGGTAAGCGTCTGAGCTATATTGTGAAAAAGGGTGCGACGGTGTTCAGTGATACAGAGCTCGCTCGTGCACAGGTGCTTGAGCAGGATGGTCAGACCTACTATTATTTCGCTGATGATTATCTCTTCCTTCCGACTGATGAGGAGCCGACGGCCGAGGAACTGGCAGCACAGGATGCAGGAACACTGAATATTTCCGATGGTTCCGATGAGCGCGAGGAGAAGACTTATTACAGTCTGTGGTGGAATGAGGACGGTCAGAGCTTTAGTCTGGCAGGCTTTGATGTGGATATGAGCGCGCAGGAGATGATCGATATGGCAGCGCAGATCAAATAAGTGAATTATAGTAATAAATAGCATCGGGTGCAGTTTGAGGACTGCACCCGATTTTGTATTTTTTTGTTGCAATTTTTGTCTCAATGTGTATACTAAAAATAAGCTCTGAGCATGACAGCGGCCGGATATCCGTTACCATTCGTAAAGTAGAAGTGTGAAGACAAATTTTATCAGGAGAAAAATATGCAGACAGAATCATCAAGAATGCAAAAGTTCCCGGAGGATAGCGTGATCATCCGCGAGGGAGAAGTGAGAAATGAAATGTATAAGATCGTTTCCGGCAAGGCGGCGGTCTATATCAATTACGGAGAGAAAAACGAATATCTGCTTGGAATTCTCTCTGAACAACAGTGTTTTGGAGAGCTTGGCATTTTGTGCCATCAGCCGAGTATTTATACGGTGGTGGCGGTGTATGATGTTCTGGTCATGCGCATTTCCATCAATGAGTTTGATTCATTTTTGCTGAATAACAATAAAAATGCGGTGGATATCATCAAGAATCTTTCCTGGTGCGTGACAAACCTAAAGGGAAATCTGGATCTGGTACTTGAGGAGCTGTCGCACGGGAATGAGGCGGAACAACAGAGCGCCCGGCAAATCAAAGAAAAGATCCAGCGATATACACTGGAGGATTTACAAAAGAGCGGGCAGTTTAACGAAAAAATCTGAGTCAATATATGTTTTAGGATGAAAACAGGAAAGTCATACCCTTCGGTGAGAGGTGTATGACTTTTTTTACAAATATTTCCATGCATGCAATAAAAGAGATCTGTTCTGCATTGTATAAATAGATGGCCATCACCCGGAGACAACTGTCACCGGGCGATTAAAAAACCAAGGAGAATTGTTATGATGATATTTGCTGCCGTGGCTTATGATGAGCCGCAACAAAGAGAAACGGTAAAGATTGATGAATCGCTGTTTTCCAGGATTGGAACAGGAGAAAAAGATGCGTTTTGCGAATTATATGAGCAGATTTCAAACATTGTTTTTTCTTATGCGCTTTCACTGCTTCGCAACCGTGAGGATGCAGAGGATGCCATGCAGGAAACGTTTTTAAAGATCCGGTCGGCTGCTCATTTATATGTTCCAATGGGAAAACCGATGGCATGGATCTTTACGATCACACGGAATATCTGTCTGGCAAAGTATCGCATGAAAAAGCGATTTACGGGAGTGTCTGTGGATGAGGTGAAAGAGCCACTTGATTTCAGCCAGATCGAGGACAGGGAAGACCGTATCGTTTTGGAAACAGCTTTTGAAGTACTCACGGAGGAGGAGTGTCGCATCATTATTTTACACGCGGTGTCAGGAATGAAACATCGGGAAATTGGAGAATTGTTACGGCTACCGGTTTCTACGGTTTTATCAAAATATAACCGTGGGCTGAAAAAATTGCGCAGAGAATTGGAGGAAAAATTATGAGAAGAATCGCAGAATCAGATATTAAGAACCACGTGAAGGCAGCGGTGGGGCAGTTGACACCTGCATATGCAGAGGCAATCTGGAAGCAGCCGGTGGAGCAGGCGGTCGGAGACGAGTGGTATTTAAAGGATGAGAAACGCTATCCCATAAAAGCAGGAAAGGTTGTGAAACTGCTGGCATCTGTGGCAGCCTGTCTGGCTGTTTGCTTTCTGCCTTTTCAGATGATCGATCATCGCACAGATGCGACAATCTATCTGGATGTGAATCCGAGCGTGGAACTGGAGATCAACAGTCGTGATAAGGTATTGGTAGCAAATGCAGACAATGCAGATGGGGAGATTATTCTGGAGGACATGGATCTGGAACATACAGATCTGGACGTAGCACTCAATGCGATCATTGGATCGATGGTAAAGCACGGGTATCTGAACGATGCCCAGAAGATGATCCTGCTTTCTGTTGATAGTAAAAATGATAAACGTGCAGAGGAACTGCGACAGCAGATTTCGCACGAATTGAATACAGAACTCACATCGTTACTCGGCGCAGGGGCTGTTTTGGACCAGTCGGTTGCAGCAACGGATGATCTGAAAAAACTGGCAGAACAGTATCAGATTACACCGGGAAAGGCGTTATTGTTGCAACGGCTGATTGAGGAAAATCCAAATCTGGATTACGCGAAACTGGCAAAACTGCCCATGAATGAGTTGATCAGTTATCTGAAGCAGTCCGGTGTGGATGTCAGAAATTATGTACATTGCACAGGGGATGACCTTGACGATGAGTTGGAAGATCTGTTTGACGATGATGACGAGGAGGATGAATCGGACGAAAACGAGGAAGAATCAGACGAGGATGAGTCAGACGAAGACGAGCAGGATGAACGAGACGAGGAAGATGACGATGATTGATCTGGGAACAGTTTTTTGCAATCAGTAACCGTCAGGAAAACGTGCCAGATAAAGTGAAAATGTGATTGACAAAAAGGTCTACATGTTATAGACTAAACAAAAAGGTCTATTTCATGTAGACCTTTTGCGTATTGGATCAGGGAGGGAACCGAATGGAGAACCTGTTTTTACAAATTCTGAAGATGGGTGTGACTGCCGGGTATTGTATTCTGGTGGTGCTTGCATTGCGCATGCTTATGAAAGGACTGCCGAAGTTATACTCGTACATTTTGTGGATCGTCGTGTATTTCAGGCTGGTCTGCCCGGTATCGGTGAGCAGTGTTTTTAGCCTTATAAGGGTTCGACCGCAGGTGATACCGAAGGAGCTGGGTGCACAGACACATGTGAATATTAGTAACAGCACCGTACAGGCCGAGCATGTGGTGGAAACGGTTGCAGATACTGCCGTAAAGATGCCGACAGATGCAGGGCTGGCAACGTCTGTGAGCATGATGCAGGCTATCTTGTCTGTGGCGACTTTTATCTGGATTGCGGTGGCGTTACTGCTCATTTTATACAATATCTGCTCTCTGATACGATTGAAGACAGGACTGAAGCGGGCGACACTGGTTAGCGAAGGCAAGAATGGTTCGGTTTATATGGCAGATGGGATAGGTACACCGTTTGTTGTCGGACTTTTTTCGCCGCGTATCTATCTTCCGTCCGGACTGGGCGAAAATGAAAAGAGTTATGTACTTGCACATGAGAAGACGCATGTCCGAAGAAAAGATTATCTCGTCAAGCAGCTGGCATTTCTCGTGACATGCATTTACTGGTTTCATCCCCTCGTGTGGCTGGCTTTTTATCTGATGTGTCAGGACATGGAGATGGCGTGTGATGAGTACGTGATCAGGAGCTTTGACGGAGAGACAAGAAAGGATTATTCCATGACGCTGCTTTCTCTCGCGCAGGAGCAGCATGGTTTGCAAGGGAGTCCGCTTGCATTTGGTGAGGGAGGAATCAAAAAACGAATTATGAATGTGTTACATTATAGAAAACCGACATTTTGGGTGAGCGTGGCAGTAGTCATTCTGCTGGCGGCAGTTCTGATCGGTCTTGCGTTAGACCCGAAGGAAGAAAATCATAAGGCGGAGGCAACAGATCCGACAACGATCAGCGAGGATCAGGCGCAGGCAGAAGAACAAATGCGGGAGGAGCTTCTTGCCGCAGAGCAGCGACAGGAAGCGGAAGAACAGCAGCGGCTTGCCGAAGAGCAGGCAAGACAGGAAGAAGAGAAGCAGCGAATTGCCGCAGAGCAGGAACAGCAGGGCGTACCGCTGACGATTTTTTATGGAAATGATACGGCGGAATTTTTGCTTTCCAGAACCGTTATGGTCCCCGAAATCAATGCCGGTGAGATCATCGGAAAGTTGCAGGAAGCGCAGGTGCTTGATGGAGATACAACGCTGCTTCGCATGGAAATCGGTTCGGACGGCTGCATGATCCTGGATTTTAACAGTGCGTTTGGGCAGCAGCTTGGGATGTATGGCAGTGCCGGAGAGTATCTGTTGGTCGGGAGTACGGTCAATACGTTTCTTACGGCATTTCCGGAGTGTGACCGCGTGCGGATACTCGTAGAGGGCGAATCGTGCAGCTACGGACAAATGGATTATTCGCAGCCCTTTGAGCAATTTACAAATGTGGAAACAACGATTTTGACATCGATCAAAATAGAGGGACAGGAGCAGGAGATTGAGATGTCCCGGATCGCAGCGATACCGGGATTTGCCATCAATTATGACAAAGAGCGGTTTGACCTGAAGGAGGAAGTAAGTGGAATGACCTCGCTCATTGCAAAGGTGGACAGTCTGAGCGCACAGCTTGATTGTTGGAGAAACGGAGGATCGCAAAGTGACACTGTGTCAGAATTGAAGAAGTGGAACTTTGGCACGAATGTGAGTGAGGAAGGTGTCGTTCTGGAGCAGCAGGGTTATGAAGCGGTAAAACTATCGGAGAAAAAGACGGATGCGGATGTGAGGACAGAATACTATGTGATCGCTGACGGCTCGGCAAGCTGGGTGATCCGGCTCACATATTCCACGGAGGCAGAGGAAGGCTTGCTGCCGGAGCTAATATACACGCTGAATTCGTTTCAGATTTTGCACTGATCTAAGATAGCGCCAGTATTCGTTGGCGCAATGAAAGACACAAATAGATATTTATCATGGAAAGGATATCGGGATGAAAGAATATAAACTTGCAACCAGTGAAAAACGGTTCGCAGATCTGATCTGGGACAGAGAACCGGTCGGCTCTACAGAGCTTGTGAAGATCTGTGAACAGGAATTTGACTGGAAAAAGTCAACGACGTATACGATGCTCAAAAAGCTGTGTGAGAAAGGGATTTTTAAAAATGAGCGTGCGGTAGTTTCTGCACAGATATCGCGGGAAGAATTTTATGGCAAACAGAGCCGGGAATTTGTCGAGGATACGTTTGGCGGCTCATTGCCCAAATTTCTTACGGCTTTTATTGGAAAAAAGAAACTGTCGGATGCGCAGGTCGAGGAAATGAAGGCGCTGATTGAAAATTATCGGGAATAAAGTTTCTTGCGGGAAATATGGGTGGTATGTTAGGATAAGATTAACAGTAAATTAGATGGCTGGAGATGCTTGAATGGAATTATCAGCAGGGAGGCGTTTTCATGAAGGAACGAAAAGAGATTTTAGATTATGGTTTGACGCTGCCGGATGTATATACGGACGCGCCCTTTCATGATGACAACTGGATCCTGCTCCGCTGCCGGAAAAACAAAAAAGCATTTGCGTGGACTTATGAGCGAAACGGGAAGATATGGGTCAATGTGAAAGTGGATCCGGAGTGGCGTGACCTTTGGCGGGCAGCGTATCCGTCTGTTTTACCGGGGTATCATCAGAACAAGGAGCATTGGAATTCCATCATATTGGACGGGACGATACCGGATGATGAAATCCGACGGATGGTCGCGGAGAGCTATGATCTGGTGGTAGGAAAGAAGTAGTTTTCAAAGAGTGAACACGGCGATAAACGAAGAACAATAGAGAGATAAAAGGAGGACATGTACATGAATGTAGGAATACTGGGGGCAGGAAACATTGCGGGTAAAATGGCGTGCACATTAAACGGGATGAAGGATGCAACTGCTTATGCGGTTGCTTCCAGAGATTTGAAGCGGGCGCAGAGCTTTGCAAAAGAATATCAGATGGAAAAGGCATACGGCTCTTATGAGGAGATGCTGGCAGATGATAAAGTGGATCTGGTATACGTCGCGACACCGCATTCCCATCATTTGGAGCATGGAAAATTGTGCATTTCTTACGGAAAGCCGGTGCTCTGTGAGAAAGCTTTTACCGCGAATGCAGCACAGGCGCGGGAACTGTTGGATTACGCAAAAGAAAAAGGGGTATTTATTACAGAGGCGATCTGGACACGTTACATGCCCTCGCGAAAGATCATTACAGATATTTTGGAGAGCGGAGAGCTGGGCGATATCCATATGCTGAGTGCAAATCTGGGATATAGTATTTCACATAAAGAACGCCTGGTAAAACCGGAATTGGCAGGCGGAGCACTGTTGGATGTCGGTATTTATCCGCTGAATTTTGCGAGTATGTTTCTTGGTAATGATATCATTAATATTACCTCGGCTTGTGTAAAACATGAGACCGGTGTAGACGGACAGGCAGGCATGATCCTGACCTATAAGGATGGACGCATGGCGACCCTTCATACCGGAATGTATGCAGCAAGTGAACAGTACGGTATTATTTGCGGAAGTAAAGGTTATCTGATCGCATACAATATTAATAATATTGACAGGATTGATGTGTTTTCATCCGATCGCAAGCTGATCCGCACCATAGAAGTGCCGGAGCAGATCACCGGTTACGAGTATGAGGTAGAGGCATGTGTGAAAGCGCTGGCGGAGGAAAAGCTGGAGTGCGAAGAAATGCCCCACAGCGAGACGATCCGGATGATGGAGTGGATGGATACACTTCGCGGACAGTGGGGAATCCGCTATCCGTTTGAGTAGTGGGAAATGCCCGAAACAGTTCATGGGCTGAATATGAGATCGTATAAAAGAGGTCCTATGCGACCTCTTTTTTTATTAAAGTTGAAAGAATCTTCCCGATGATCTTTTCATTGACCGGCAGAAAATACGATGCGACTGGTCCGACACAAAAAGCACAGATGATCGTACCAATGCCGACAAGTCCGCCGAGCAGATAGCCGACAGCCACAAAACAGACATCGACGGCGATTCGTGTGATGCCAAATTTGCTGTGCAGCTTGTCACTGATGACCACGGCGACAAGGTCATTGGGTCCGGTTCCGGCATCTGATTTGATCACGATGGTCATGCCATAGGCGAGGATGACACAGCCTGCTACAAGCATGAACAGACGTCCGATCAGAGAAGTCATATCCGCAAGGATCGGAGCCAAAAAGACTGAATACATGTCAATGATCGGACCGCCGCAGATCATACAGATGATCGTGCCGAGTTTGACATACGTGCGGTCAACAATGAGCAGCACAAGAATGATCAGAAAGCAGACAGCGATATGTACACGACCGTGTGTGAGAAATGTAAAACCGGTCAAATTTTCTAAGCTGTGAAATAGTCCCTGTACAAGTACATTAAAGGGATCAGATCCGAGATCGGCAAGTAAAAACAGTGTCACACCGAGGTGTGCGATCAATAGTCCGACGAGTAAAATGATGGCGCGGAGCACCGTTTCCCTGAGTGTTCGTTTCATGATAAATTTCTCCTATGTTTTTGATATTCCCATTATATAAGATAACTATATGCTGTGCAACGATTTGCACGTAGAAATATCATGGATTACGGAATAATGCCAGATTAGGAGGAAAATAGGTGAATAATACAAAGCACAGTCCAAGAATGGAAATGGCAAACCATAAAAATTTTGTACAGCGCGTGGCTTTAAATGATACGGTCAGTTTGTACACGGTTATAAAGGCAAGTATCACACTGATTACAAATACACCGATATCCAGCGGAAGGAAATTTCGCCCAAGTATCCCGGTGTAGGTATAAAATAACACGGGGATCGCAAAGGTACCGGACAGTATACCGGCGGCCGAAGCAGAACAGATGCCGGGTTGTGTATCCTTCATCATGTAGATCAGGTACAGCGAATAGAGAAGCATGGGAAAAAAGCACAGCTTCATGTGTTCCCAGGTGGATTCGTTGACCGGGAAGAAAAATCCTACAATAAAATTTTGACCGGACCAGTCGTAGACGAAGTGTGCAAGAGTTCCGGCGACGATGACAAATAAAATGCCGATGATGCAATAACGTTTCAATTTTTTCATATCAATAGAATATGCAGAGGATGGCACAAATATAATAAAATTTCTCCGTTTTTCTTGTGCTTCTCTACAATTAAGAATATAATAAAGCGGTATGTGAGTGTATGAATCACAAAATGCAGGAGATAGAACGATGAGCAAGATTCAGTCAGATAATGAATTTTTTCAGGGAAAACTGGCAGAAATTCTTTTGACGGATGCATATTATACATATGAACTTGATGTGACGACGGGCATGATCATGAAAGACATTGTCGGTCGTGATGGTTATAATTATACAAAGTCGGCGCAATTTGTTTCGCCGTGTCTGTTTGATGATATGGTGCAGCAGGCACTTTACGGAGATAAAAGTTATGTTGAATTTACGATTGACTCCTCCGTGCAGGAACTTTCGTGTAAGGCGTTGCTGGAGGCATACCGGGCGGGAAAGCGTCGTGTGGAGGTGAAACTCCACTCCAGACAGCCACATGCGTATCATCGACTGACGTTTTTTCTTGAACGTAGTGAACAGACAGATCATGTGATGGCTTGTGCGTGATGATCTGGAAACAGGAGTGGTGACAGTCAGCCTCGGTTATACGAGTGACAACAGCCAGTATGAGAAAATGATCGACAAGGCGGACAATGCGATGTACTGTGCAAAGAGCAACGGGAAAAACAGAGCTGTCTGCTTTGAAAATATGCACAATTAAAAAGGAGGCTAATCATGAGTAATGAAACAAAAGAGGGAATTTACAGTGTCAAAGGTATGGGCGTGCCAAAAACATTGCTGCTGGGCTTGCAGCACATGTTTGCAATGTTCGGCGCAACGGTTTTAGTGCCTATACTGACTGGACTTGATGTGGCGACAACACTCTTATTTGCAGGTCTCGGAACGCTCTTGTTCCATCTGGTCACCAAGAGAAAGGTTCCGGCGTTTTTAGGTTCTTCATTCGCATTCTTAAGCGGTTATGCGGCAGTGAAGTGCATGGAGGGCATCATGGATGCCAACGGCAATACGATCGAAAATGCCGAGCTTCTGCCCTATGCATGTATCGGTGTTTGCTTTGCAGGTCTGCTGTATTTTGTACTGGCAGCATTTATCAAAGCCTTTGGCATCAAGAAAGTTATGAGATGTTTTCCGCCGGTTGTCACCGGACCTATCATCATAGCGATCGGTCTTACGCTTTCTGCGTCAGCGATCACAAACTGTTCTACTAACTGGTGGCTGGCCATTGTTACGATCCTGGTGGTTGTCATCTGTAATATCTATGGAAAAGGAATGGTCAAGATCATTCCGATCTTAATTGCCGTAGTTGTATCTTATCTGTTGGCAGCGATTACCGGAAATGTTGATTTTTCAGGGATCAGGGATGCTGCATGGATCGGGTTTCCAATCAAATATGAGAATACCGTATTTTCTGTGTTTGGGGATAATTTTAATCCTTCTTTCTTTGTTACTTCCATTGTTACGATCATGCCGATCGCACTTGCAACGATCGTAGAGCATATCGGTGATATCTCTGCTATTTCATCTACCACCGGACGCAATTACTTTAAAGATCCGGGACTTCACCGCACGCTGGTCGGTGATGGTGCAGCAACGATCCTTGCATCCCTGTTCGGAGCACCGGCCAATACGACTTATGGTGAAAACACCGGTGTCCTTTCACTTTCCAAAGTATATGATCCCTTTGTCATTGAGCTGGCAGCAGGATTTGCCATTCTGTTTTCTTTCTGCCCGAAGTTCGCTGCAGTGATCAGTGCCATGCCGGCAGCAACGATCGGCGGTATTTCTCTGGTACTTTACGGAATGATCTCCGCAGTCGGTGTCAGAAACGTGGTTGAGAGCCATGTGGATTTCTCAAAGTCCAGAAATGTTATCATCGCAGCATTGATCCTGGTTCTGGCGATCGGTATCAAATATTACAATGCATCCGGTGATATCTCATTTGTGATCGGACAGGTAAAGATCAGTCTTTCCGGTATTGCAGTCGGTGCACTGGTAGGTATCCTTCTGAATGCGATCCTTCCGGGCAAGGACTATGAGTTTGATGAGGGTGTATAAATTACCTTATTTTGCCTGTTTTTTTATCCCGCTCTTGACAAGTCAAGAGAAGGATGCTTATACTGTCAAGTGTTCATTAAAACACTATTCATAGGAGGAAAAGCAATGAAAAAGAAACTTATCAGTTTACTGGCAGTAGTAGCTTT
Organism: uncultured bacterium; assembly: GCA_945828315.1. Lineage (GTDB taxonomy): Bacteria > Bacillota > Clostridia > Lachnospirales > Lachnospiraceae > W0P33-017. The sequence continues at coordinate 11,577 of CALZQA010000058.1, forward strand.
GACTGTTGGTACGCTGGCCGGATGTGGCGGCTCAGGTGAGCAGGCACCGGCAGGCAATGAGACGTCAGATGCAGCAGAAAGCGACGACAGCACAGAAGCAGAGGGTGACGATGCTGCAGAGAACACTGCAGCCGCTTCCAACGTGAAGGCCGGATTCATCTTCTTACACGACGAGAACTCTACATACGACCTGAACTTCTTAAACGGAGCAAAAGAGGCTTGTGAGCAGATGGGAATCGAGTATATCACAAAGACAAATATTCCCGAGGGTCAGGAGTGCTACGAGGCAGCATGTGAGCTGGCAGATGCCGGCTGCAACTTCATTTTTGCGGACAGCTTTGGACATGAGGATTACATGATCGAGGCAGCAAAGGAGTATCCGGAGGTTCAGTTCTGTCATGCAACCGGAACCAAGGCTCATACGGAGCAGCTTGATAACTTCCACAACGCATTTGCTTCTATTTATGACGGACGTTATCTTGCAGGTATCGTTGCAGGAATGAAGTTAAACGAGATGATCGACAATGGCGACATTACTGCTGATCAGGCAAAGATGGGTTATGTTGGTGCGTTCACTTATGCTGAGGTTATCTCAGGATACACTTCATTCTTCTTAGGTGCGCGTTCCGTATGTCCCAGTGTAACAATGGAAGTAACCTTCACCGGTTCCTGGTATGATGAGACCGCTGAGAAGGAAGGCGCAAACAAGCTGATCCAGGACGGATGTGTACTGATCAGTCAGCATGCAGATTCCATGGGAGCACCTACTGCATGTGAGACTGCAGGTGTGCCGAATGTTTCCTACAACGGAAGTACCGCAAGTGCATGTCCGAATACATTCCTTGTATCTTCCAAGATCAACTGGGCACCTTACTTCATTTATGCAATGAACTGTGTAGCAAACGGTACAGCTATCGATACAGACTGGTGCGGTTCTCTGGAGACCGGTTCTGTAGAGCTGACTGAGCTTGGAAGTGCAGTGGCAGAAGGAACACAGGAAGCTATCGATGCTGCAAAAGCAGACCTGATCGCAGGCAATGTACACGTATTTGATACAACTACTTTTACCGTAGAGGGAGCTTCATTAGACAGCTACGAGGCAGATGTTGATACAGACGCAGATTATACACCGGATCACGAGGTTGTAAGTGATGGATACTTCCATGAGTCAGGGGAAGAATTCCGTTCTGCACCGTACTTTGATGTACAGATCGACGGTATCACCCTGCTGGATACAGCATTCTAGTTGAAAAGAAACGATATGGGACGGCGCGGCGATTTTCAGCGCGCCGCCCTTTTTCTATTGGAGGGAAAACCATGGAGACAAAAACAGCCGCAGTTTCAATGAGAAATGTCACGAAAACCTTCGGCTCTGTAGTTGCAAACGATAAGATCAGTCTGGATATTTACAAGGGCGAGATCCTGGCGTTGCTGGGAGAGAACGGAAGCGGAAAGACGACACTATTAAACATGCTTTCCGGCATTTATTTCCCGGATGAGGGGCAGATCTTTATTAACGGAAAGGAAGAAGTGATCCGGTCACCGAAAGATGCGCTGCAGCTGGGCATCGGTATGGTGCATCAGCATTTTAAGCTGATCGACGTATTGTCCGCAACAGAAAATATCATTCTGGGACTGGAAGGAAAGCTGAACATCAAGGAGGCTTCGAAAAAGATCGAGGAGATCTGCGACAAATACGGATTTGAGGTCAATCCGAAGCAGAAGATCTACGACATGTCCGTTTCACAGAAGCAGACGGTGGAGATCGTGAAAGTATTGTACCGCGGCGCTGACATTCTGATCCTGGACGAGCCCACTGCCGTGCTGACACCTCAGGAATCCGAGAAGCTGTTCGCCGTGCTTCGGAAAATGCGTGATGACGGAAAAGCGATCGTTATCATTACACATAAAATGCATGAGGTAGAGTCTCTGTCTGACCGTGTGGCTGTGCTTCGCGGCGGTAAATACATCGGAGACATGGCGACAAGGGATACAAATGTGACTGAGATGACAAACATGATGGTCGGTCACACGGTGACATTAAATATTGACCGGCCGGATCCGGTGGATCCCAAACCGCGTATCGAGGTCAAAGGACTTTCTGTGCGGGATGAAGAAGGCTTTTTGAAGCTGAATGACGTTTCCTTCACGGCAAACAGCGGAGAGATCCTTGGTATCGCAGGTATTTCCGGATGCGGACAGAAGGAGCTTTTGGAAGCCATCGCCGGTCTGCAGGTGACAGAGAGCGGTACGATCGCCTACGTACAGGACGATGGAAACCGGGAGATGCTGATCGGAAAGGATCCCTTAAAGATCGCGGAGTTGGGTGTTTCCCTTTCCTTCGTTCCGGAGGATCGTCTTGGTATGGGCCTGGTGGGCAATATGGACTTGACGGACAACATGATGCTCCGTTCCTTCCGTGACGGGCGCTCTCCTTTTGCAAACCGGAAATCCCCGAAGGAGCTGGCGGAACGTGTCGTAGAGGATCTGGAGGTTGTGACCCCGGGTATCACCACGCCGGTCCGCAGACTTTCCGGAGGAAACGTGCAGAAGGTACTGGTGGGCCGTGAGATCGCATCGGCACCGACGGTGCTCTTGACAGCATATGCGGTGCGTGGTCTGGATATCAATTCTTCCTATACGATCTATGAGTTATTAAATGAGCAGAAGAAAAAGGGCGTGGCTGTTATCTTCGTCGGAGAGGATCTGGATGTCATGGTTGAGCTGTGTGACCGGATTCTGGTACTGTGTGGCGGAGAGGTCAGCGGAATTGTGGATGCCAGAAAGACAGATAAAAATGAGGTCGGAATGCTGATGACCAGAGTAGGAGGCGGCGAGAAGCATGAGTAATGCGATGAAAAAAGAGAAAAAAAGAGAACCGCGTTTTCATATCGTAAAGAGAGAATCGCTGGTCTGGTATAAAGCGATGAGCATCCGTGTGATCGCAATCCTTTTGGCGCTGGTCGTCTGCGGGATCATTACGACGATCACCACCGGCATTAATCCCCTGAACGTGTATGAATCCATGGTCGCCGGTGCGTTTGGAAGTACAAGAAAAACATGGATCACATTCCAGAATACATCCATTCTGCTGTTGATCTCACTGGCGCTGACACCGGCATTCAAGATGAAGTTCTGGAATATCGGAGGCGAGGGACAGGTGCTGATCGGAGGTCTGGCATCCGCGGTATGCATGATCTACCTGGAAGGAAAGGTTCCCAATGCCGTGATGATCCTCTGTATGATCATCGCCAGCATCGGAGCCGGCATGATCTGGGGTCTGATCCCGGCATTGTTCAAGGCAAAGTGGAACACCAATGAGACACTTTCCACCTTGATGATGAATTACATAGCGACACAGCTGGTTGCCTTTTTTGTAATCCTTGAGGAAGTGCCCAAGGGCTCCGGAAAGATCGGTATCATCAACCAGAACTCAAACAGTGGCTGGTTGCCTCAGCTGTTCGGTTCCAAATATCTGTTAGCGATTGTTGTAGCAGTGATCATTACTTTGTTTATGGCGATCTATCTGAGATACAGTAAACATGGTTATGAGATCAATGTTGTGGGTGAGAGTGAGAATACAGCTCGCTATGTAGGCATCAAAGTGGAGAAAGTCATCATCCGTACCATGATGCTGTCTGGCGCGATCTGCGGTCTGGCAGGACTACTGCTGGTCGGCGGCATTAACCACACGATCACGACGACGATCGCAGGCGGCGAAGGCTTTACCGCAGTGCTTGTATCCTGGATGTCCAAATTCAATCCCTTTACCATGATCATTTCCAGTCTTCTGATCGTTTTTATGGAGCGCGGAGCTGGCGAGATCTCAACGAACTTTGGCTTGAATCACTCTTATTCGGATATTTTGACAGGTATCATCCTGTTTTTCATCATCGGCTGTGAGTTCTTCATCAGTTATCAGCTGCAATACTGTAAAAAGACAGAAAAATCAGGAAAGGAGGAAGCATGATCATGTGGAGTTTTTTACTTGCATTTATTCCAAGAGCGATCGTACAGGGAATTCCCCTGCTGTATGGCTGCACCGGAGAGATCATCACGGAAAAGTCCGGTAATCTGAATCTGGGAATTCCGGGCGTGATGTATGTGGGTGCCATCAGCGGTGTCATCGGTTCCTTTGTATATGAGAATGGGACGTCGCGCATGAATCCGTTTCTGGCGATCGCCATTCCCATGTTCTGCTGTCTGTTGGGCTCCCTTTTGATGGGACTTTTGTATTGCTTTTTGACGGTTACGCTGCGTGCGAACCAGAATGTGACCGGCCTTGCCATGACAACCTTCGGCGTGGGCTTCGGAAACTTCTTCGGAGGTTCACTGATCAAGCTGGTGGACAGTGATGTGCCTTCTATTGCACTGAGTGCGACCAGCAGTTATTTCAGCAAGTCACTGCCCTTTGCAGAAAAGCTGGGATGGTTCGGAAAGCTGTTCTTGTCCTATGGATTTCTGGCATATTTAGGCGTGGCCATCGCGCTGGCAGCTTCGTATTTCCTGAACCGGACACGAAAGGGCCTGCATCTGCGCGCCGTGGGAGAGAATCCCAATACCGCAGACGCTGCCGGGATCAATGTATCCAGGTATAAATATGCCGCGACCTGTGTGGGCTGTATGATCGCCGGTCTGGGCGGATTGTATTACGTTATGGACTATGCCTGCGGCGTGTGGTCAAACAATGCCTTTGGTGACAGAGGGTGGCTTTCGATTGCGCTGGTGATCTTTACGATCTGGCGTCCCAACGTCAGCGTGCTGGCATCCTTCCTGTTTGGCGGACTCTATATCCTGTATTTGTATATTCCCACCGGAATGGAGCACATGGAATATCAGGAGCTGTATAAAATGATCCCTTATGTGGTGACGCTGGTGGTGCTGGTGGTGACCAGCATGCGCAGCAAGCGCGAGAATCAGCCGCCTGCAAGTCTGGGGTTGCCGTACTTTAGAGAAGAGCGGTAGTTGAAAGTTGTTGATTTTCTAAATGGAAAAATAAATGAACAGAATATATGTTTGACATAAGATGTCAGAGATGTTACTATAATAAAGTAAAAAGGTGCTACCAATGACGGTTCACCTGATTTCTAAATTGTGTTATGAAATAACCGCTCTAGTTTCTCAGGCTAAGGGGCGGTTATTTTTTGTGGTCTTACTGCTATTGTAACCAATCGCATAGCCAAGACCAAATGAGGTTAAGCAGAGACTAAGCACTGCAATCAAGTCAGCAATTGTAAGCATAAGAAGAGTCCTCCTTTCCTAGATTTCCCGAATGAAGGATATATCTATGTAATCGGAGCTATGAACTCTCCGCAAAAAGCGAACCGCCAAATACACGTCAACGTGTGGTAGCACCTGAATATATTATAACAAACGCATAGTTGTTACACAAGGTGTACTACACACAAGAGATGATGTTTATGAGCGTTTTACTTATTGTAACATTTACTTCCCTTCGTATGTAATGACGGACTCTACATCATATTTGCCCAGCTTCTCGCGTCCGTTCAATCCTGCCAGCTCCATGAGGAAGATGATCTTTACCACTTCGCCGCCAAGCTCTTCCACAAGCTTCGCAGCAGCCTCGATGGTGCCTCCGGTAGCGATCAGGTCATCGATCAGAATGACTTTCTGACCGGGTTTGATGGAGTCTGTGTGCATCTCGATCTCCGCGGTGCCGTATTCCAGCTCATAGGAAGCAGAAACAGTCTCGCGGGGCAGCTTTCCTTTTTTACGCACCAGAGCGAAGGGCTTATTCAGCGCATAGGCAAGGGGCGCGCCGAAGATAAAGCCTCTGGATTCCGCGCCTGCGATCACATCGCAGGGAGTATCTCCGATCAGTTCCAGCAGCGAATCGATGGCAAGCTGGAATCCTTCTGCATCCTGTAAAATACCGGTGATATCCCGGAACATGATGCCGGGCTCCGGAAAATCGGGTATGGTGATGACATAGTCTTCTAATTTTTTCATGGAAATCGTCCTTTCTTTGATAGAATATGTTATTCATAGTCTGGGTGCCATAGCGCATGGCGTGCAAATATGATTGATACATAGTATACTACAAATCAGAGTATTGGTGAAGTCTGCATTGACATTCAAGAAAAAATTCGTCAAAATAATCATCAAAAGGCAGGGAAATATGGATATGTCAGAAACAGGTAGAAAGGCACCGATGTTTGAACTGCTGGATCAGAATGTTTGCAGGGGGAAGTATCAATGGTTTATAAAGTAACACAAACACAAAACGCAGCCTCCTTATTTGAGGGCTGGCAGGAATCCATGATCTGGTCGTGCATGCAGGGCGTGATGGGAGAACTGTATACAGATGCTCCGATGCATCCCAAATCCGCGATGGTCTGGCTGGGGGACTTCTGTCTCTTTGCAGGTGAGGCGAATCAGGAGCTTGCCCGTTTTCGGCTGTCACATCCGAAGCGGCCGTTTATGATCATGATCCCGCAGACAGAAGAATGGGGAGAAATGATCGAATACTGTTATGGAGAACGGGCAAAAAAGGTGACGCGCTATGCAACGAAAAAGGAGCGGGACATCTTTGACCGTGCGGCGCTGCAGCGTATGGTGGATCGTCTGTCACCGGAATACGACATGCGAATGATCGACCGGGAGCTGTTTGGTCTGTGCAGTCAGGTTCCCTTTAGCGATGTTGCTAAAATAAAAGTAGACATGAAGAGGTAGAAAAATGTTATCCTTATTTGA
>CALZQA010000059.1 GCA_945828315.1 uncultured bacterium
GAGATAGCGTAGCGTCTCGTGGGCTCGGAGATGTGTATAAGAGACAGGATGTGCCCCGTGCAGTATTTATTGTTGAGACGAATCGCGAGAAGGACGGCAATGAGCTGGAGAAGGTGCGCAGTCTTTTTCATAGCAAAAGCCACGATTTTGTGACGGCTGTGGATGAAAAGAACATTATCGTTGTCCATGAACTGATGGATGGCGAAGGTTATGAGGATCTTAACAAGACCGCGGAGGTCATCCGTTCGCTTTTTGGCGGCGCAGGCAATCAGGAGGTACATATTGCCTACGGTTCCATCGTAAAAGAGATCAAGGAGGTTTCCAGATCCTATAAGGAAGCGCGTATGGCGTTGGATGTGGGAAAGATCTTCTTTGAGGATAAAGATATCATTGCTTACGCAAATCTTGGTATCGGACGTCTGATCTATCAGCTGCCGATCCCGCTGTGCAAGATGTTCATCAAGGAGATCTTCGGCGGCAGATCGCCGGATGATTTTGACGAGGAGACTCTGATGACCATCAATAAATTTTTTGAGAACAACCTGAATGTATCAGAGACGTCACGTCAGCTGTACATTCACCGTAATACACTGGTTTATCGTCTCGATAAACTGCAGAAGAGTACCGGTCTTGACCTTCGTATCTTCGAGGATGCCATCACCTTTAAGATCGCGTTGATGGTTGTCCAGTATATGAAGTATATGGAGACGATGGATTACTAAGCGACTGGTTAGGAGGCTTTATGATTCAGCTAGAACATGTGAGTAAGTCCTTTTCTGAGGGCATACCTGCATTGAACGATGTATCGCTGCATATTTCGGAGGGAGAGTTTGTGTTTGTGGTAGGAGACAGCGGCTCCGGCAAATCCACACTCATCAAGCTTCTGTTAAAGGAACTGGAACCGACCTCTGGCAGCATTACGATCAACGACATAGATATCCGAAAACTTCCCCACAGGAAGATTCCTTATTTTCGCAGGAATATCGGGTGTGTGTTTCAGGATTTCCGCCTGCTGAAGGACCGGAATGTATATGACAATGTGGCATTTGCGCAGCGCGCGGTTGGTGCGTCTAATCGCAGCATTCGCCAGAAGGTACCGGTGATGCTGTCCATGGTGGGATTGGCAGCGAAGTATCGTTCTTTTCCGAAGCAGCTTTCCGGTGGAGAGCAGCAGCGTGTGGCGATCGCCCGTGCACTGGTCAACAATCCGCGGATCCTGCTGGCTGATGAGCCTACAGGAAATCTGGATAATAACAATGCATGGGAGATCATGAATCTTCTGGAGATGATCAATTCCCGCGGTACGACAGTGGTTGTCGTGACGCACAATATGGAGATCGTGCGTGCGATGGGCAAGCGTGTCATTACGATTCAGAAAGGAAACGTTGTATCAGACTCTCTGGTCGACGGTATGGGTGGTGATGACGATGAGAATTAGTACATTTTTTTATTCGATCAAACAGGGTATCAAAAATATCTGGAGAAATAAGATGTTTTCGCTGGCATCCATCGCGACAATGGCTGCATGTATCTTCCTGTTTGGACTGTTCTTTGCGATCGTGACGAACTTTCAGTCAATGGTAAAAGAGGCCGAGGAGGGCGTGGCAGTGACCGTACTCTTTGACGATGACATTACACCGCAGCAGATCGCGGAGATCGGTGACCGGATCAAGGAACGCCCGGAGGTATCTGCCTACAACTTCAAATCTGCTGACGACGCGTGGGAAGAGTTTTCGCAGATCTACTTTGAGGGTAACGAAGAACTGGCAGAGGGCTTTGGCGACGACAATCCGTTGCAGAAGTCCGAGAGCTATGAGATCTATCTGAATGATGTATCCATGCAGGATACACTGGTGAAATATCTGGAAAATCTGGATGGCGTGCGTGAAGTGCGCCGTTCGGAGATCGTGGCAAATACGTTGTCAGATTTTAACCGCCTGATCGGTTATGTGTCAGCAGGTATCATTTTGATCTTGCTCTGTGTAGCTGTCTTTCTGATCAGCAATACGGTTACGGTGGGCATTGCAGTCCGAAAAGAAGAGATCGGCATCATGAAGCTGATCGGTGCAACGGACTTTTTTGTGCGCGCGCCCTTTGTAGTAGAGGGAATCCTGATCGGTCTGATCGGCTCCGCTCTGCCGCTTGCATTACTTTATGGAATGTACAGCCGGCTGATCGTATATATTATGGAGAAGTTCAATTTCCTGAGCAGCCTGATGAATTTCCTTCCGGTAAGTACGGTATTTCGTACACTGATACCGATCGCACTGGTGCTCGGTGTGGGAATTGGTTTCCTTGGCAGCTTTACGACGACTCGCAAGCACTTGAAGGTTTAAAGATGAATATGGAAGAAAAGGATGAACAGATTTTAGAGACTGCGGATGCTCTCAGGGAGGACATCCGCAGGATCGAACAGGAACGGAGAAAGACATTTTGCAAGGGGATTACGCTTGGAGTGCTGACGACACTGGCGGTATGTCTCCTTGTGTTTTTTGTTATTCCGGTTGTGCAGCTTCAGCGCATTGAAAGCAGTCAGAAGACACAACAGGCAGCGCAGACGGACGATTCCAGGCTGTTGACACAGCCCGTCGAAAGTAAGATCGAACGGCTGGCAGATGTGATCGATCAGTTATATTATGAGGATGTGGATAAAGAGGATCTGGTGGAGGGTCTGTACAAGGGATTGCTGGAAGGTGTTGGTGATCCGTACACGGCCTATTACACACCGGAGGAATACAAGGAACTGATGATCTCTGCCACAAGCTCGTTGAGCGGCATCGGTATAGTCATGCAGCAGGATCCTGATACGATGCAGGTGTCAGTCAATTACGTATATGAGGGAAGCCCTGCGGAAAAAGCAGGTATTCTTGCCGGCGACCTGATCGTACAGGCAGAAGATGTAATGGCCACATCGATGGAATTATCGGAATTTGCAACTCATATCCGGGGCGATGAGGGAACGACCGTTCATTTGAAGTTGTACCGCTACGGAAAGGGGTATCTGGAACTGGATGTGGAGCGGGCGATCATAGATGTTCCAACGCTGAAGGGCGAAATGCTCGACGACGGGATCGGTTATATCAAGATCGCTGAGTTCGGGGAAAAGACGGCAGAGGAATTTGCCGATGCAGTCAGTGAACTGGAAGCGCAGGGAATGACCGCCATGATCGTGGATCTGCGAAACAACCCGGGCGGAATGGTTGATTCTGTGACAAAGCTTCTGGACCAGATCCTTCCGGAAGGTGTAGTGGTCTGGACGGAAGATAAAAATGGAAATAAAAAAGAATATACTTCTGATGCCGCTTGTCTGGACTATCCGATGGCAGTGCTCATTAACGAAAACAGTGCCAGCAGTTCAGAGATCTTTGCAGGTGCGATCCGTGACTATGATTACGGCACGCTGATCGGAACAAAGACATTTGGCAAGGGTATTGTTCAGAGTATCCGCAGGCTTGCGGACGGCAGCGCGATCAAGCTGACAACTTCGAGATATTTCACGCCAAATGGGCAGAATATTCACGGGGAAGGTATCGAACCGGATATTGAACTGGAATATGAATATTTTGACCAGGATGCGACCGAGTATGATATGATGGACGATAACCAGATCCTGAAGGCAATTGAGGTATTGAAGAAAGAAAAGTAATACGATATGATGTAATTGTTTATCAGGTCGAATGTAATGAGCAGAAAGAGGGTGACATTTGTGGTAGAATTAGACCAGTACCGGTTTTTATTAAATACGTGGAAAGAACCACTGATGGAAGTGAGGGATGCACTTTGACTTAGCAAATAAGTCAAAGCGTATCGAGGAATTGGAGCGGGAGATGGAGGCGCCGGACTTCTGGAACAACGCTGAGGTTTCCCAGCAAAAGATGAAGACATTAAAGAGTCTCAAGGATGATATCGAGACATATCATAACTTGGAAACACATTATGATGATATCGAGACACTGATCATGATGGCGGAGGAGGAGAATGACACCTCTCTCATACCGGAGATCGAGGAGGCAGTTGCCTCTTATGAAAAAACGTATGATGCGATCCGTATCAAGACCTTGCTGTCCGGTGAGTTTGATGCGGATGCAGCGATCGTGTCCCTCAATGCGGGTGCCGGCGGAACGGAGTCCTGCGACTGGGCATCCATGCTCTACCGCATGTATACCAGATGGGCAAATGATAAGGGATTTTCTGTGGATGTGCTGGATTTTCATGAAGGTGATGAGGCAGGTATCAAGTCCGTAACATTCCAGGTCAACGGAGAGAATGCCTATGGCTACCTGAAATCCGAGAAGGGCGTACATCGTCTGGTGCGCATTTCACCGTTTAACGCGGCAGGCAAACGACAGACTTCTTTTGTCTCTTGCGATGTCATGCCGGATATTGAGGAGGATATTGACATTGAGGTAAAGGATGAAGACATTCGTATCGATACCTACCGTTCAAGCGGCGCCGGCGGACAGCACATCAACAAGACCTCATCGGCGATCCGTATCACGCATTTTCCGACCGGCATCGTTGTGACCTGCCAGAATGAGCGGTCACAGCATATGAACAAGGATAAGGCGATGCAGATGCTGAAGGCGAAGCTGCTTTTACTCCGCCAGCAGGAAAATGAGGAGAAAAATGCTGAGATCCGCGGCGAAGTGACGGAGATCGGCTGGGGCAACCAGATCCGCTCCTATGTTATGCAGCCCTACACGATGGTCAAGGATCGTCGCACCGGCTACGAGACCGGAAATGTGGATGCAGTTTTGGACGGTGATCTGGACCCGTTTATCAATGCATATTTAAAATGGCTGTCCCAGGGAGGCGCAATGGTCGGTGATGACGAACAGTAGTTTTTAAAGGTATTCTATGGCGCAGGACAAACAGGTCCTGCGTCGTTTTTGTTATGGGTTTCACGAAGAGGGCTATATTTTAGGATGATTTTACATATTTTTTATTCATATTTTACTGTGACTCGATAGTTGACATATTTGCCGTGTGCTATTCTTTACTCGTATTCAAATCTATATATTTTACAGCATAAAAAGGAGAGAAAACGATGAAGAATACAAGTGCGACTATAAAGAACCTGAAATCCGGAAAGAAGTATTATGTTCGCGTAAGAGCTTATAAGACTGTATCCGGCGTCAAGATATACGGAAGCTACAGTAAGGCAAAAACTGTAACCGTGAAATAGCGGTATACCGGAAAATAAACGGGTAAATAAAGAAAATGACACAGGGGAAGCGAATGTCTGATATTTTCAGGCATTCACTTCCTTCTGTTTTATTTAAGGGAACTTGGATGAATAGGTCTTGCGCCATTTGCATTCTTGTGGTATTATCTTTCAGGTGAATACAAATGTATTTGCAGGACAAACACAGGAGTGTATCATGAAGGAAAAGACAAACTACTATGTATTGAAGGAGAAAGCGGTTCCTGACGTGCTGCTGCGCGTGGTGGAGGCAAAGCGATTGCTTGAATCCGGCAGGGCGGCTTCCGTTCAGGAAGCAACGGAGCGTGTAGATATCAGCCGCAGCTCTTTTTATAAGTACAAGGAAGATATTTTCCCTTTTCACGACAATGCCAAAGGGCGGACGATCACAATGGTCATTCAGCTTGACGATGAACCGGGGCTTTTGTCTGCGATCTTAAAAACGATCGCGGACTCGCACGCAAATATTCTGACGATCCATCAGAGTATACCGGTCAACGGCATTGCATCCCTAACGCTGAGCGTCGAGATTTTACCTGATTCAGCGGATGCAAACCGCATGATGGAGCGTATCGAGCAGCAGGAAGGGGTACACTATTTAAAAATATTAGCGAGGGAGTAAGAGGCAAATGGTAAAAGTAGCAGTTATGGGATACGGAACGATCGGTTCCGGCGTTGTAGAGATTTTGGAGAAAAACAGAGCGCGCATCAAGAAGACCTCCGGCGAGGATCTGGAAGTCAAGTATGTGCTGGACCTGCGCGAGTTCGAGGGTAATCCGATCCGGAGCAAGATCGTGCATGACTATCAGGTGATCGCAAACGATCCGGAGATCCGTGTGGTCGTAGAGACGATGGGTGGTGTGGAACCTGCATACACCTTTGTAAAAGCGATGCTGGAGGCCGGTAAGCATGTAACCACATCGAACAAGGCACTGGTAGCAGACAAGGGCGCGGAGTTGATCGCGCTGGCAGCCGAGAAAAATGTGAATTTCCTCTTTGAGGCAAGTGTCGGCGGTGGTATTCCGATCATTCGCCCGCTCATGAGCTCCATCACCGGAGATGAGATCGTGGAGATCAGCGGTATTGTCAACGGAACCACAAACTATATGCTGACGAAGATGACAAACGAGGGACTCCCCTTTGATGAAGTGCTGAAAGAAGCGCAGGCAAAGGGCTACGCCGAGAAGGATCCTACTGCTGACGTGGAGGGTTATGACGCCTGCCGCAAGATTGCGATCCTGACCTCTCTCGTATGCGGGCAGCAGGTGAATTATGAGGATATTCATACAGAGGGAATCACAAAGATCACACCGACGGATATCATGTATGCAAAGGAGATGGGACGCGCCATCAAGCTTCTTGCCATGAGTAGACAGACAAAGGACGGCTATGTAGCAATGGTAGCGCCGTTCCTGATTCCGGCGGATCATCCGCTGTATAATGTCAATGACGTATTCAATGCGATCTTTGTCAAAGGAAATATGCTTGGAGACGCAATGTTTTACGGCAGCGGAGCCGGAAAACTGCCTACCGCCAGCGCGGTAGTCGGTGATATCGTGGATATGGTCAAACATATGAACACACATATCGTGCTGAACTGGGACGCAGAGCCGGTACAACTCGCTGATTATAAGATAAACGCAACCCGGTTCTTTGTCCGCACAAAGGCATCCAAGGAAGAGATCTCCAACACCTTCGGCGCAGTGGATTTCGTCGACATTGAGGAGCTTGCCGATGAGATCGGCTTCGTGACAGAGACCATGTCAGAAGCAGCATACGAGGAGAAAGCAGCTAAGCTTTCCAGCGTACTGCAGATGATCCGGTTTAATTAAAGAAAAAGAACCCAACGTGCCGCGTGGAGATGCGGACTACGTTGGGTCATTAAAAAATAAAGAACCATGTTGTATGACAAGATATACAACATGGTTTTTTGTACAAATCTATTGCTGATTTAAAGAACTAATTTGGCATATATTCCTGTGCCGCTTCACTAAATTCAACCTTCACATCAAATTCCTGTTTCAGCTCCAGATAGAAGTTTGTGAAGGCCTGATCCGTGTAGGGCAGGATCCAGAGGAATCCGATTCCGAAAGACAGTGCCCCCAGAAGTGTCCAGCCGACGAAACTCAACTGCATCAGGCAGAGGCGCCACTTGGCACCGCGCATCAGTGAGATGCTGCGGCGAAATGCATCGCGCGTGTCGATATCCGGGTCATCCACATAGATCCAGAAGATAAAATACAATGGCAGCGTGATCAGAAAACCGACCAAAAGACCTGCCAGTGAGAGCAGCTCCGTGATGGCGAGAACACTTACATCTGAGAGCCCTTCCGGCGGTATTGCCTCAAACACGAACGACGGGATCATCGGGATCCATGAGATCAGCGTAAACAGAAATCCGCCGATCAGGATACGGTCAGGGCGGTTTTTGATCACCCAGAACATATCGGAAACACTGGTTGCCTCTCCGCGCGCGATCATCAGATGAATGCGCTTGACACCGCTGTTTAGCAGCAGCTCGATCAGTGTGATGATGAAGTAGGCGAGATAGTAGAGCACTGCCTGCATCGCAATGGTATTACGGTCGCTGCACAGATAGTTGAAAGGCAGCAGAAAAAGTGACGGGATGAGTGTAGAGAGAAGCATCGCAAGCATCGGTACCTGATAGCGGCCCAGCAGCATTTGTCTGGCCATGCTCTTGAGCTCTCCGTTTGAACGTTTCATGATAAAATAAATCTCCTTTTAATACTAAACGTAACTGTCCGGTATTTTTGCAGTTACTATTATGCTACATAATCCACATTGGAGCCGATGTTTTTCATGGCATCCAATGCTTTCTTATTTTCCTGATAAGGATTCTTCTCGCCGGAATAAGCTATCGTCGTGCGTGTTTCGCCACCTGCCACATAGGCAGTCCCGCATTCCGGACAGATCTCTGTACGCAGGGAAACCGTTGCGGAAATGACCTTTCCGTTGCCCTCTGAAGCTTCCTGATAAGCGTTGCTTACATGCTGCTGCTCGTGGGCGCGGACAGTTCCGGCAGATGCCTGCGGTGAAATATGTCCCGGTGCCTTAAATGAAACATCGGTCTCATTGGAACCGTCCTGATATTTGCGTGACTTGCATGTCTCACATTCGCTGGGAGAGGATTTGTGTCCTGCCTTGATCTGGTCGTCCGGGTTTGCGCTGGTTTTTCCTGCTTTCCCGCCTGACTGGGCGCGGTCTTGTGCATTTGTGCTACCAGCCTGGGAATTTCCATATATGCAATAGCCGCCCATCATTCCATAACCGCCGATTGCCATAGAACCTGCCATATCAACACCTCCTTGCTTTGACAAAGTCTGTGATACAGACTATACTAAATTCAACTTGTTTTGGCACTATTCCGTGCCTTGTTTTCCAAAATAATCACTTGTGCGTAAACGATCAATGAAAAAAGTTAAACAGACAATCAATATAGAAGATCAACTGTATATCATCGGCGTCTGCCTGCTGTTTGCAGCACCGCTGATCATCATCACTTACCGGTATCTGCGCGCCCGGCTGCCGTTTTTGGCGATGCCGTGTCTGCTGCGCACCTTTACCGGATATTATTGTCCGGGCTGCGGCGGAACACGCGCGGTATATGCGCTGCTGCATTTGCAGCTGTGGCGATCCTTCTGCTATCATCCGCTTGTCCCTTATGGGGCTGCGGTCTATCTGTGGTTTATGATCAGTCACACCATCGAAAAACTGAGCCGCCATCGTCTGCGCATCGGGATGAAATGGAATCCCGCCTGGCTGTGGACGGCACTGGTCATTTTAGGGCTGAACGTGCTCATCAAGGACAGCGCGCTGCTTTTGTTTCACGTCGACCTTCTGCAGATGATACTCTGACCGAAGAGCCGGGACCGGATCATCTTTGCCCCGCCTGTTTCAACAGGGGGATCTGTCTGCTATAGCCCACCCTCTTCAAACAGCGGCATGCCTGTCATTGATTCTACAATATCCGGATATGCCTTCAAAAAATTATCAACACTTCCGTACTCACGGATCGTCATTGCAAACAAGATCACAGTGGCAAGAATCGAAATGATGATCGCCGCTGTGGAAGTCATGACTGCCAGTTTGCCCTGCGGGGAGAGTGTCTTTTGCTGTCCACGGGAGAGCAATGCCAAAATGATGCCGAGCGAACCGCATATGATCGATGCATAGATGCAGCATGTCGTGGCGATCGCGATGACACTCAATACGATCGAGGCAGTCAGCATCGCATCCTGTGGGCGCGCCGGCGGACGGTACTGCCCGCTAAAATTATCATCCGACTGGAAATCCATCGGGGAATCCTCCTTCTAACACATAAAAAACTCTATATATTAATATAATAGCACGATTTTTGCACAGATTCAATCTTTCTCTGCTGAGAACTTGTCTGGAAAGCGCACCGGACTTGCACCCGCATCCGCCGTAGGTTATAATGAAAAAAGAAATCCGAGAAAAGGAAGGAAACGAATTACATGGATATTACAGCAACCATCGCCGCCGAGCTCGGCGTCCGTAAAAACCAGGTGGACGCAGCGGTAAAACTGATCGATGAAGGCAACACGATCCCCTTCATCGCCCGCTACCGCAAGGAAGCGACCGGCGCGTTAAATGACGAACAGCTCAGAAACCTGTTTGAACGACTGAACTATCTGAGAGGTCTGGAGGAGAAAAAAGAACAGGTGCTTGCGACCATCGAGGAGCAGGGTAAGCTGACGGAAGAATTAAAGGCACAGATCCTTGCCGCACAGACACTTGTCGTGGTGGAGGACTTGTATCGTCCGTATCGTCCGAAACGCAGGACACGTGCCACCGTGGCAAAGGAAAAAGGGCTGGAGCCGTTGGCGAACATTTTGATGCTGCAAATGACGGACAAGCCGATGCTGGAGGAGGCGAAAGCCTTTATCAGCGAAGAAAAAGAAGTGACTACCGCAGAGGAAGCACTGGCCGGAGCAAAGGATATCGTTGCAGAGACCATCTCCGAGGAGGCAGACTACCGCATCCGCATCCGTGAACTCACGACGAAAAAAGGTGTTATGCGTTCAACGGCTAAAGACCCGGAAGCAAAGACCGTCTATGAGATGTATTATGACTTCTCTGAGCCGGTAAACAAGCTCGCCGGACACCGCGTGCTTGCGCTGAACCGAGGCGAGGCGGAGAAAGTGCTCACTGTTAAAGTGGAAGCTCCCGAGGAGGACATTCTGCGCTATCTTGAGAAACAGGTCATCACCCGGGATAATCCCAACACAAAACCGGTTCTTCAGGAGACCATTGAAGACAGCTATGACCGCCTGATCGCGCCGGCCATTGAGCGCGAGGTGCGTTCCGATCTCACCGAGAAAGCAGAGGATGGCGCCATCAGCGTGTTCGGAAAAAACTTAGGGCAGCTTCTGATGCAGCCACCCATCGCAGGCAAGGTCGTGCTGGGCTGGGATCCGGCATTCCGTACCGGCTGCAAGCTGGCAGTTGTGGATGCCACCGGAAAGGTGCTGGACACGAAGGTCATCTATCCCACTGCTCCGCAGAACAAGGTGGAGGAATCCAAAAAGATCTTAAAGCAGCTTATCGATAAATACGATGTATCCCTGATCTCCGTCGGAAACGGAACCGCTTCCCGGGAATCTGAGATGTTCATCGTGGAACTGTTAAAGGAACTGAAAAAACCGGTGCAGTATGTGATCGTCAATGAGGCAGGAGCATCCGTTTACTCTGCCAGCAAGCTTGCAACCGAGGAATTTCCGAACTTTGATGTGGGACAGCGAAGTGCCGCGTCCATCGCAAGACGCCTGCAGGATCCGCTGGCGGAGCTGGTCAAGATCGATCCGAAGGCGATCGGTGTCGGTCAGTACCAGCATGACATGAATCAGAAAAAGCTGGGAGAAGCTCTGGGCGGCGTCGTGGAGGACTGTGTGAACCGTGTCGGTGTGGATCTGAACACAGCCAGTGCATCCTTGCTGGAGTACATATCCGGTATCAGCAAGGCAGTGGCAAAAAATATTGTTGCGTACCGCGAGGCAAACGGGCGGTTTGTGAGCCGCAATGAGCTTTTGAAGGTGCCGAAGCTCGGGCCGAAAGCATATGAGCAGTGCGCAGGTTTTCTTCGCATTTTGAACGGCAAAGATCCGCTGGATGCGACCAGCGTGCATCCGGAGAGCTACGAGGCCACCGCCCGGCTTCTGGAGAAGCTGGGATATGAGAAGGGCAGCTGGAAGCCCGGACAGCTTACGGGCATCTCGAAAAAGGTAAAAGATAAAAAGAAATTTGCCGCAGAGCTTGGCATCGGCGAGCTGACGTTAACTGACATTTTATCAGAGTTGGAAAAGCCGGGCAGAGACCCCAGAGAGGATATGCCCCGCCCGATCCTGCGCAGCGATGTGCTGGAGATGAAGGATCTGACACCCGGAATGGTGCTCAAAGGGACGGTGCGTAACGTGATCGACTTCGGAGCCTTTGTGGATATTGGCGTGCATCAGGACGGTCTGGTTCATATTTCACAGATCTGTGACCGTTATATCAAGCATCCGCTGGAGGCGCTTTCCGTCGGGGATGTCGTGGAGGTAAAAGTGCTTGATGTAGACCTTCAAAAGAAGAGAATAGCGTTGACGATGAAGGGGATTTAGAGTACACTTAGAATATAGCTGAAAAAATAAAAAACGGCTATGGGAATGTAAAATTTTTACTTTTTAAAGAAAGGATGCAGCAGAGCAGATGCTGCAGCAGGGAGAAGGAAAATGGCAAACAGATTTATCTTAAATGAGACCTCTTATCACGGAGCAGGGGCGATCGAGGCGATCGCAGATGAGGCAAAGGGCAGAGAGTTTAAAAAAGCATTCGTATGCTCTGACCCCGATCTGATCAAATTCGGCGTGACAAAGAAAGTGCTTGATGTTCTGGATAAGGCAGGTCTGGCTTATGAAGTATATTCAAACATTAAACCAAACCCCACGATCGAGAATGTGCAGTCCGGTGTAGCTGCTTTCAAGGCAGCAGGAGCTGATTACATTATCGCCATCGGCGGAGGTTCCTCTATGGATACCGCAAAGGGTGTCGGCATCATCATCGCAAACCCTGATTTTGCAGATGTTCGCAGCCTGGAGGGCGTAGCTCCCACAACAAAGAAGAGCGTTCCTATTTTTGCAGTACCTACAACCGCAGGAACCGCAGCAGAGGTTACGATCAACTACGTAATCACTGATGCGGAGAAGAACCGCAAAATGGTATGCGTAGACCCCAAAGATATTCCGGTTGTTGCATTTGTTGATCCGGATATGATGTCATCTATGCCGAAGGGCTTAACCGCTGCTACCGGTATGGATGCGCTGACACATGCTATCGAGGGATACATAACCGCAGGCGCGTGGGAGCTTTCTGACATGTTCCATCTGAAAGCAATTGAGATCATCTCCAAGAATCTGCGCGGCGCAGTAGAGAATACAAAAGAGGGTCGTGAGGGCATGGCACTCGGACAGTATGTTGCAGGTATGGGATTCTCAAACGTAGGACTTGGTATCGTTCATTCCATGGCACATCCGCTGGGCGCATTATATGATACGCCGCACGGAGTTGCAAATGCGATCATCCTGCCTACCGTTATGGAGTACAACGCAGAGGCAACCGGCGAGAAATATCGTGAGATCGCCCGCGCAATGGGTGTTGAGGGCGTAGATTCCATGAGTCAGGAAGAGTACCGCAAGGCAGCAGTTGACGCAGTGAAGAAGCTGTCCGCAGACGTTGGAATTCCGGCTGATCTGAAGGAGATCGTAAAGAGAGAGGATATTCCGTTCCTTGCACAGTCCGCATATGACGACGCATGCCGTCCGGGCAATCCGAAGGAGACCAGTGTCGAGGATATCACAAAGTTATATGAGAGCCTGCTGTAAGAGCAGATCACATTTGGAAAAGAGGGCTGACAGACCCTCTTTTCTTTTTTTTTCAAAAATGTTATACTACTTATAACTATGATTTTAAGGAGTAATTTATCGTGGAAAAGATTGAAATTGATGTAAAAATGACATTTGAAGATATGTATCGGTTTAATCTGTATCACGTCTATCACAATTCGCAGGGCATCCTCTCCATCATGCTGGGGGTAATGCTGGCATTGATCAGTATTCTGACGTGGGGCGAATCCAATGTGGTGTACAATGTGTTGTATCTTCTGGCGGCAGTGCTGGTGGTATTGTATGTGCCCCTGAACCTGCGCAGCAGGGTGAAAAAACAGATGAAGAATACAGAAGTTTATCAGGAACCGATCCACTATACATTTGACGAGAACGGTATCACCACGAGCTTTGCGGACCAGAGTGTGACGATGCCCTGGAAGCAGCTTTACAAGATCGTGAGCACAAAACGTCTCGTGTTGCTTTACGGCGGACGCATCCGTGCAAATGTCGTTCCGCGAGATCAGCTGGGAGATTCCTACGATGCGCTCTATGAGCTGGCAAAGGCGCACATGGACAGCTATCGGTTTAAAATGAAGAAAAAATAGGAGCATAAGTTATGGTATATGAGACCAATTCGCCGGAGGAGACCTTTACCTTTGCCAGACAGCTGGGAGAGCAGGCACGGCCGGGGACTGTCTATACATTGACCGGAGACCTGGGTGTCGGAAAGACGGTATTCGCTCAGGGACTGGCACGGGGCCTGGAGATCGAGGAGGCAATCAACAGTCCGACATTTACGATCGTTCAGGTGTACGATGAGGGCAGACTGCCTTTTTATCATTTTGATGTGTACCGGATCGGCGACATCGAGGAGATGGATGAGATCGGGTATGAGGACTATTTTTACGGAGATGGCGTGTGCCTGATCGAGTGGGCGGAGCTGATCAAAGAGTTGCTTCCGAAGACGAGAACAGAGATCGCGATCGAGAAGGATCTGCAAAAGGGATTTGACTACCGCAGGATCACGCTTCATGAGGTGATGGAATGAAAATACTGGCATTAGACAGCTCAGGGCTTGTGGCAAGTGTAGCTGTCGCAGAGGACGACAATCTGATCGGTGAGTACACCGTGAATTATAAAAAAACACATTCGCAGACGCTGCTTCCCATGCTGGATGCAGTTGCAAAGATGATCGATCTGGATCTGGAGACCGTGGATGCCATCGCGGTCGCAAAGGGACCCGGCTCTTTTACCGGCCTTCGTATCGGATCGGCCACTGCAAAAGGCCTGGGACTGGCATTGGACAAGCCCATTGTCGAGATCCCGACGGTGGACGGACTTGCCTATAATCTGTGGGGCGTGAAAGACCTTGTGTGTCCGCTTATGGATGCGCGCAGAAACCAGACCTATACCGGTATTTATGCCTTTGCGGACGGTGAAATGCAGGTGCTGGAGCCGCAGTGTGCGGTGGATATCGCACAGATCGTTGAAAAGATCAATGAACTGCAGCAGCCGGTCACGTTTTTGGGTGATGGCGTACCGGTATTCTGTGATTATATCCGTGAACATGTGCAGGTGCCCTGTTCCTTCGCACCGGCGCATTTGAATAAACAGCGCGCAGGCGCAGTGGCAGCTCTGGCGTTCCGGTATCTGAAAAAAGGACAGATCGTCAGTGCCGCGGAGCATCAGCCGGATTATCTGCGACTGTCACAGGCGGAGCGCGAGCGCAGGGAAAAAGAACAGCGCCTGCCGGGAGATGCCGGTGTATGACGATCCGGGAAATGAGCGCTTTGGATATCGATACGGTAGCAGCGTTGGAGGCGGAGATCTTTTCTATGCCCTGGTCTGCACAGGGGTTCGCCGATACGCTTCACAGAGAGGATGTCCTGTTTCTGGTTGCATATGAAGAAGAAAAACTGTTGGGCTATGCGGGTGTTTACTGCACACTGGACGAGGGTGAGATCACCAATGTTGCCGTGGAACAGACGGCACGCAGATGTGGCATCGGGCGCGCGCTGATGGAGACGCTGATCCGTGCACTGGCCGACAGGGGGATCTTCCGCATCGTATTGGAGGTTCGCGCTTCCAATGAACCGGCGATCCGCCTGTATGAACAAACCGGTTTTTCGGTGGCGGGAACGCGAAAAAATTTTTATGAAAAGCCGACGGAGGATGCCTATGTAATGGTACGGGAACCAATAGTTCCCACTGGCGCTGCGGCGGCGTTATCCTTACAATAAAGACAAAAAGCTTTTTGGAGGATAAGTCATGACAGAAAATGAAAAAACGATCTGTAACTGCTGCGGCAGGGAACTGGAGCGCTACGGCACGCGATATGAAGATCACCTGCATATCATAAAAAACTGGGGCTACCTGTCCGAGCAGGACGGCATCGCTGAGGAGATGGATATCTGCCCGGACTGCCTTGCAAACTGGGAGCGGACATTTGCGATCGCGCCCCGGAAATATCGGATGACAGAATTGCTTTAGAGAGAGGGAAATAATCATAAATGTTAGATGTATGCTTGCTTGGAACCGGCGGGATGATGCCATTGCCTTATCGGTGGCTGACCGCATTATTAACCAGATATAACGGGAGCAGTCTATTGATTGATTGCGGCGAGGGTACACAGGTGGCGATGAAAAAGGCGGGACTTAGCGCAAAGCCTATCGACATTATGTGCTTCACCCATTATCACGCTGACCACATCAGTGGTCTGCCGGGCATGCTGCTCACGATGGGAAACGCCGAGCGCACGGAGCCACTCACGATGATCGGGCCGAAAGGTCTGGAGCGCGTCGTGAATGCGCTGCGCACGATCGCGCCGGAGCTGCCCTTCGAGATCCGATATCTGGAGATCAATGGCGCAAAACAGCATTTTTCCATAAACGGATATGAGATTGAGGCCTTCCGGGTGAACCATAATGTACTCTGCTATGGCTATACGCTGTCTCTTATACACATCTGACGCTGCCGACGATATGCAGTGT
>CALZQA010000060.1 GCA_945828315.1 uncultured bacterium
TATGGTGTATCCTCAAAGCGTTGTGAAAGATCAAGAATATGATTATTTCTATGATGATGAACAAGATGCTAAATACTGCTATCCGGGTACAAATGTATTAAAAAATAAGCTTGGTATAAGAGATATTGATACTTTGCATCAGGCAGAAAGAGATTACTCATCAGTTCGTCAAGCCGAATTAGTAAACATGGGTGTTACCGGAAATTTTTCATTTAACCATCTGTGTTCGATTCATAGACACCTATTTCAAGATATTTATACATGGGCTGGCAAACTGAAGTAACGAAGGAAGAAATGATCTGGGCTAGTGTTCGATCTGCAAACGTATCTAATGATTTATTGGAGTCGTTGATTTACAGGTGCCTTGTCGAAGTTGAGAAGTAATATTAAAGTTTCCAATAATGATAGAACTTCAAAGTGTCTTAAAGCCAGTAAAATCAATGGCCTTGAGGCACTTTTGCTTTTATTAAGTCAGGACGAAACGTGGTGTTAATATTTTCTTTTTCCAATCCGATATATTTCATATAGTTATTTAGAAATCGCTTATCATGGACGGTAAGCTGCTGAAACATGGAGGTCGCCTTATGAAAACAGAACAGCTGATGACATTTTTAATATCCCCGGACAGTACGGTTGTTGAAGCGATGCAGCACATCGACCGGAATGCCAAGGGGATATTGTTTGTTGTTGAAGAGAATCAGAAGCTGATTGGTGTCGTTACCGATGGCGATATCCGAAGATGGCTGATCAAAAACGGAGATCTGCAGGCGCCGATACAGAAGTTCATGACCCGGTCACCGAAGGTGATCTACCGAAAGGATGTCAAGCAGGCGCAGGAATACATGGTGAAATATTCCATTACGGCACTTCCGGTAGTGACGGCAAAGGGCTGTGTCACAGATATTATTCTTCGGGAACAAAATTCGGATGTCGTGGTGGAGCAGAAGACCGGCCTCAGCGACATTCCGGTGGTCATCATGGCGGGCGGAAAAGGGACGCGCCTTTATCCTTATACAAAGATTTTGCCAAAGCCGCTGATCCCGATCGGTGATATTCCAATCATGGAGCGCATTATTGACCGGTTTTGTGCGTATGGGGTACATGATTTCTGGGCGACAGTCAATTATAAAAAGAGCATGATCAAGTCTTATTTTGCAGAAAATGAGCATAATTATCATATTACATATGTGGAGGAGGACAAGCCTCTCGGAACAGCGGGAAGTCTGCGACTGATTGAAGGTGCCTTTGATCGTCCCTTTATCGTGACGAACTGCGATATTCTGATTGATGCAGACTATGAAGATTTATATAAATATCACACGGAAGCAGGAAATGAGCTGACGATCGTGACAGCATTAAAAAATATTGTAGTTCCTTACGGAGTGATCCATTCCAGCGAAAACGGCGCGATCATCTCCATGGAGGAAAAGCCCCGGCTGTCTTATTTTGTGAATACGGGAATGTATATTTTGAACCCGGATCTGCTGGATGAGATTCCAGAGGACACACTTTTCCATATGACAGATCTGGCGGACCGACTTTTGGCGAAAGACCGGAAAGTGGGAATGTATCCCATCAGCGAGGAATCCTTCCTTGATATGGGTGAATTTGAAGAGATGCACCGGATGGAGAAGAAACTGAATTTGAAGACAGAGTAAGGAAACGTATGAGTGAAACATTGATCATGACCGGCGCCGGCGGATGCATGCGGGAGCTGCTGTGGCAGATAGAAGAATTAAATAAGATTCAGGATACATGGAATGTTATCGGTTATGTGGACATTTCAGAGCAATATGGCGATGTCTGTGTGGGGGATCACGTCTATCCCTATCTGGGAACAGATCAGTTTTTGTTGCATAAAAAAGAGGATACGAATGTGGCAATCTGTGTCGGCAGCAGCGCTTTGCGAAAGAAGATTGCAGAAAAGCTAATGCTCAATCCACATTTAAAGTTCCCGAACCTGATCCTGTCTGATACCCGCATCTGTACAGATGCAAAGATGGGACAGGGCGTGATCATTTCTATGGATTGCCGTGTGTCCACGAATGTTCGCATGGGCGATTTTGTATTTCTGAATATGGGATCCGTCGTATGCCATGACGGGAGACTGGGAGACTATGTGACGTTAAGCCCGGATGTGCGGCTCGCGGGAAATGTGACTGTGGGAAGTGAAAGTGAGCTGGGCATGGGAACGAGAGTCATTCAGGGGAAAACGATCGGCCGGCAGGTGATCACCGGAGCCGGAAGCGTCGTTGTCCGGGACTTGCCGGATGACTGCACAGCAGTAGGTGTTCCGGCGCAGGTCCGAGTGCCAAGGAAGGTATGAGTGTATGCAGTAAATGAAATGCATAAATTATAATGACTGGAAAATGCATCTGAGAGAAGGTAATGTCAAATGAGTATCAGGATTATCGCGGAAGCCGGTGTGAACCACAACGGCAACATGGAACTGGCAAAAAAGATGGTTGTGAAGGCAAAAGAGGCCGGAGCGGATTATATCAAGTTCCAGACCTTTCAGCCGGAGA
This sequence comes from uncultured bacterium, assembly GCA_945828315.1. Taxonomy (GTDB): domain Bacteria; phylum Bacillota; class Clostridia; order Lachnospirales; family Lachnospiraceae; genus W0P33-017. The sequence continues at coordinate 2,526 of CALZQA010000060.1, forward strand.
AACTGGTGTCAAAATATGCTGACAAGGCTGAATACCAGAAGAAAACCACCGGCAGTGAGGAAAGCCAGCTGGAGATGCTGAAAAAGCTGGCACTTACGCAGGAAGATTTTCGGGAATTGAAGGATTATTGTGAGCAGGTGGGAATCGGTTTTATCTCTACGCCCTTCGATCTGGACAGCATTGATTTTTTGGAAAGTCTGGATATGGATTTCTGGAAGATCCCATCAGGGGAGATCACCAATCTGCCCTACCTGATCAAGATTGCAAAAACCGGGAGACCGATCGTTATGTCCACCGGAATGTGCCAGATGGAGGAGATCGAGGATGCACTTACCTGGTTAAAGAAAAGCGGAGCGGCTGAAATCACGCTGCTTCATTGCAATACCCAGTATCCGACGCCAATGGAGGACGTGAACCTGAATGCAATGCAGAGCCTGAAGCGGCAGTTTCATCTTTCAGTTGGATATTCGGATCACACACAAGGCATCGAGGTGCCGATTGCGGCAGCTGCGTTGGGAGCGGCCGTGATCGAGAAACATTTCACGCTGGATCAGACGATGGAGGGGCCGGATCATATGGCAAGTCTTGCGCCGGAAGAATTGTCAGCAATGGTGCGCGGGATCAGAAACATAGAAAAGGCACTGGGCGACGGTGAAAAGGGAGTGACACCTTCCGAGATGACGAACCGCGCCGTGGCGCGCAAGAGTATTGTTGCTGCAGGCAGTATCCGAAAAGGGGAGCAGTTTACAGAGGATAATCTGACGGTCAAACGTCCCGGAAACGGCATTTCTCCCATGAACTGGTTCGAGGTGCTGGGGAAAACGGCAAAACGAGATTATATTGAAGATGAACTGATCGCTGAAGAAGAATTATCATAGGCAATGGGTGAGATACATGAAAAAGATAACGATTGTAACAGCGACCAGAGCGGAATATGGAATTCTGCATCCGCTGATCATGCGGCTCTTGGCGTGCGATCAGTGGGAAACGCAGGTTGTTGTGACGGGAACTCATTTAGAAGAAGAATTTGGTTACACCTGTCGAGAGATAGAGCAGGACGGTGTTCCTGTTTATAGGAAAATTCCTATCACGGAAAAGGGTGATGATGCCTATGCAGTCAGTCGGACCATGGCGAACGCCCTGTGCGGGTTTGGCGCGTACTTTAAGGAAGAGAAACCGGATCTGCTGATCCTTCTCGGGGATCGCACAGAAATGCTGGCAATCGCGTCCGCAGCGATGAATGAGCGGATCCCTATTGCTCATCTGCACGGTGGAGAACTGACCCAGGGAGCGGTGGATGAATGTGTGCGCCATGCACTCACAAAGATGAGTTATCTTCATTTTGCATCGACGGAAGCGTATCGAAACAGGATCATTCAGATGGGAGAGGAACCTTCCAGAGTATATAATGTAGGTGCTTTGGGCGTGGAAAATATTTTGCGGGAGCAGCTGCTGTCACCTCAGGAACTGAAAGAGTCGGTGGATTTTCCGGCAGACCGACCCTATGCAGTGGTTACCTTCCATCCGGTGACACTGGAAAAAGCGACAGCAGAGCAGCAGGTGCGTGAGCTGCTTGCCGCCATGAGACAACGGGAGGATCTGTTTTTCCTTATTACAAAGGCGAACTCGGATGCCGGAGGCAGAAGGATCAATGAGCTGCTGGAAACGGAGACGAAAAAATGCTCAAACATGAAGCTGGTAGCTTCGCTTGGTATGAAAAGATATCTGAGCGCAGTAAAGCATGCAAAGTTTGTTCTGGGAAATTCTTCCAGCGGAATCATAGAGGCACCGGCGCTACAGGTGCCGACGGTAAATATCGGCGACAGGCAGCAGGGACGGATTCAGGCAAAAAGCATCGTGAACTGTGAGCCGGAGTGCGCATCGATCCTGGCGGCGATCGATCGGGCGCTGGGAATGCAGGGCTTGAGCTGTGCAAATCCATACGGAGACGGACATACGTCTGAAAAAATTGTGGAAATTTTAAAGGAATATATGAGTCCGGATCACATTGATCTGAAAAAGAAGTTTTATGATCAGGGGGCAGAATGTTGAAACATATCGCGATCATCCCGGCTCGTAGCGGGTCAAAGGGACTAAAAGACAAAAATATTAAATTACTTGCAGGCAAACCGATGGTGGCATATACGATCGAGGCGGCAAAGCAGTCGGGAATTTTCGATTGTGTGCATGTATCAACCGACAGCGACGAGTATGCGCGGATCGCGCGAGAATACGGCGCGGATGTTCCGTTTTTGCGAAGCGATGAACTGTCGAGTGATACAGCCGGAAGCTGGGATGTTGTCAGATGGACGATGGCACAATACGCAAAGCTCGGACAGGTGTTTGACTGCGTGACACTGCTGCAGCCTACATCACCCCTGCGGACAGATGAAGATATACAGAATGCCTATCGGCTGTTGCAGGAAAAACAGGCGGACGCAGTGGTCGGCGTGTGTGAAATGGACCATTCACCCCTTTGGAGCAATACGTTACCGGAGGACGGTAATATGAATGGTTTTTTGGATCGTGCAGCGAATGCCGGGCGACAGAAATTACCCGTCTATTACCGGATCAATGGAGCTGTCTATATGATGAAGGCTGCTTTGCTGACGCAGGCAGAGAACGCGTTGTATGGGGAAGGGACATATGCTTACATTATGCCGAAGCAGCGTTCCATCGATATTGATGATGAATTTGATTTCGCGATTGCGGAGACGATCATAGATAAGTTTGATTTTCGAAAGAAATAAAGGGATTTGCATGACGTTTGGGAATATTGCACAGAAGGAGGATTTTCATGAAAAAAGTACTGGTTACCGGTGCAGATGGTTTTATCGGAAGCCATCTGACAGAAAGCTTGTTGGAGAAAGGCTATGACGTAAAGGCATTTGCATATTATAATTCTTTTAATACCTGGGGCTGGCTGGATACGCTGCCCAAGGAAAAACTGGATCAGATTGAGGTGTTCACCGGAGACATCCGCGACCCGAACGGTGTTCGTGAAGCTATGAAAGGTGTAGACGGTGTGTTCCATCTGGCGGCGCTGATTGCGATCCCCTTCAGCTATCATTCTCCGGATTCTTACGTGGATACCAACATTAAGGGAACACTGAATGTACTTCAGGCGGCAAGAGACCTCGACACGGAGCGTATCATGGTGACATCGACCTCTGAGGTGTATGGAACCGCGCAGTATGTTCCCATCGATGAAAAACATCCCTATCAGGGACAGTCTCCTTATTCTGCCACCAAGATCGGAGCAGACCGGTTGGCGGAGAGCTTTTATCGCAGTTTTCAGCTTCCGGTGTCGATCGTGCGTCCTTTTAATACGTTCGGACCGAGACAGTCCGCAAGAGCCGTGATCCCTACGATCATCTCACAGCTGCTTGCGGGGAAAGAGGAGATCAAGCTTGGATCCTTGACACCGACCAGAGATTTCAACTATGTAAAGGACACTGCTGCGGGATTTATTGCGATCGCGGAATCTGACCGGACCATCGGAGAAGAGATCAATATCGCTACCGGTCAGGAAATTTCGATCGGAGATCTGGCACAGGAGATCATCGGACAGATCAATCCGAATGCAAAGATCGTCTGTGACGAGCAGCGCCTCCGCCCGGAAAAGAGCGAGGTAAACCGTCTGCTGGGCAGCAATGCAAAGCTGAAGGAATTGACGGATTGGAAACAGCAGTATACGTTTGCGGAGGGAATCTCAGAGACGATCAAGTGGATGCGCGGAAATATGGGCGCATATAAGGCCGACATCTATAATGTATAGCATGGCAGGAATGTTGTGTCTTGAGGAGTTGATTATGCAGGAGTATGAAAGAAAATATTCAAGATTAACATAATGCACAGATGAGAATAGAAGCAGGCTGGATCCGGTGAAGGGCACGAAAGTACCGGCGTTTCAGTAAGGACTTTTGGGGGCAGGCGGTAAGCCTGCCCTAATGAGTTGATTTTACAAGCAGAGTTGTTCATGTTCGCAAAAAACATGTTTGCCGCTGAAGGCTATGCCGAATAGATCAATCGTTTTTACACCATGATATTCCATTTCGGTGGGGTACTTTTTATCGTGAATCTGCTTGATAGCATCTCTGGCGGCTTTTGCAAGTTCTGTTTCTGAAAGATTCTTTCCGGCCTTGAATTCGATGATATATCCGGTTTGCGATTTATCTCTTGGCTCTAATGATACGTCAAATCGACCTTCTCCGGATTCTCTGTTAGAAGAAATGTAGTATCTGTCTGACATGATAGCGAGCATTCCAAATACGGTTCCGTGATAGAAGTTTTCGTTTGCTGTATCAAAGACACCGGCTGATTGTAGAAGATATTTTTGCAATGTGTCGGTAAAGAGTGCGGCATCACCGTTTCGTAATGCTGTTTCAAAATTTCTTAATATTGATCCGGTAAAGAAGGATCCGTAACTATCGAGTATTTCTTTCTGAAAAACACTTTTTATTTCTCTGTTTGGAAGAGAGAGCGTGCAGATTGGATTGTCATGAAGTTCGCTGACATAACCTGTAACCCTCAGATATCCTGCAACAAGCAGAAAACTGTAGATTGTATCAGGATCTCCGGTTACTTCAGGGTAAATAATGTCAGTATCGATAATGGCCTGAACATCTGCCCCTTGCAACAGAAGCGAAAGGCTATCATATAATTCTTTGTTTGCATTTTTTATGAGTTGTCCGATGAGCTCATTGCCGCTGGTTCTTGACCAGAAGGCTTTGGGTTTACAGCCGTTACTAAAATAGTTGATGACTGACCATGGATTATATATTTCTGTGTTTCCAAAAAGATATCCGTCATACCATTCTTTGATCTCGGGCAGTTTTTCTTTCATTCCATAATATGAAGACATTTCTTCGACATCATTTTCGGTAAAGCCAAAATATGCAGCGTATTTGTCGTCTAAAATCGTATTTACAACCAGATTGTTCAGGCCGCTAAACAGACTTTCCTTCGCGATGCGAAGGATGCCGGTAAGGATTCCGAATTCGAGATGTTCATTATCCTTTAAGGCAGAGGACAGAAGGTTTCTTACAAACGAAACAATCTCGTCGTAATAGCTGTATAAATGTCCCTGCTGTATAGGTGTGTCGTATTCGTCGATGATAATGATTACTTTCTGGTTGTAATGGGTAGCGAGCATAGAGGATAATTTGCCGAGGGCAAACTGATAATCAGATAGTTCGGCCGTTTCGTTTACAATACGCTCATAATATTTTTTGTCATATGCATTAACTTTATCGCTTGATAGAAGTTCTATGTGACGGATAAATTCTTCTTTTAAGGTAAAACAGATGCTTTTATACATTTCTTCGCATGTATTTTGGTGTGCATCCTTGAAGGAAAGGAATATGACAGGGTAAATACCTTGAAAACTACGGTAGGCTTCATCGCAGGTCCATATTTTCTTGTCTTGAAAGTAAACGGACGTGTCTTCGGATGTTTTTTCAAAGAAAGTACGAACCATATCCATAGTAAGTGTTTTGCCAAAACGCCGGGGTCTTGTAAAAAGATAAACCTTGTTATGCTCATCAATGATGTCCTTGATCAACATCGTTTTATCTACATAATAGCATTCTGAGGAGACTTCTTTATAGGATGTGATCCCGACAGGGCAAGGCAGCAGCTTTGTTGTCTTAACGCGGGCTGGAGAAACGGCAGGCTGTTTTTCTCTTAGTACGGAAGGCTTGTCGGTATCCTTTGGGATCATCCCCAATTTACCGTCCTTGCAGCTGACTGATTTCGGGAAATTTTCAAGAAATAAAAAAGAAATTTCGGAAATATAAAACTTTAAAAGATAATTTCGGAAATAATAGGGAGCGCAGATTGCGCTCCCGTTTATTTCGTTTTATCAATTTTTCAACAAAACCGATCCACCATCATCCCGGAATACATGCTGGTGATATACGGTGTTGCAAAGTTCTTATCCGGATTGGGGTGCTTGTATGCCACGATCACCTTGCTCACATAGTTCATCGGGTCGATGGATGCCTGGTCGGCTTTTCTGCCCAGTGCATCGCGGAACTGGTTCAGCACATCGAAGGTGTGCGAGATATCACCGGTGCTGATGGCATCTGTTAATGCCTCGCGGTCGATAGAGAGACTGCTGTCTTCCTCCACGTTCAGACCGATCTCTGAAAAATCATCGGCAAAGCGATTTGCGATCTTACTCACATCCCGCAGCAGATTGCCGCTGGATTCCTGAGCATCCGCATACTGATTGGCGGTATTTATGATCCCGTTGTAAGCGGCCACGAGCCGTTCGATGTTGTCTGCCACTGCATCCGCGCTGGGCTTGAAGCCGACAGCTGCCGCATGACCGGGCTGGCTGACGCCGTTTAACGTTACGGAAAACATGTTGTTTACCGTAAATGTATTAGAATAGGAAGAATGTCTTGTTCCGTTCAGCAGGAAAGATGAATTCTCTGCCGGTGAAGAGATCGTGTCGATCCCCAGCAGATTCATGGCTTCCTGTGAGCCTTTGTCGCTGTGGGAAGTGATCTGGAACAGATAATCTTCATCCTCGCTGAGACCGGTCTGCCGCGATTCGATCTGCAGTGCTTTACTGGTGCCGCGCTCATCGGAGATGAGCTCTGCCTGCAGTCCGATGTTTGCGTTGTTGATCAGCTTGCGCAGCTTGTTTAAGACTTCTTCGTTTGTGTCATCCTCATTTACATTAAACTGAAATTCATAAGACGTGGTATTTGTATTCAGGTCAAAGCCGTAACTGCCGGTCTTAAAGTCATGACCGGCGCGGCGCAGAAAATGTCCCGTATTGGCCTGGGGAGTAGCCAGCTGTTTTACCTCCAGTGTAAAACCTGCGTTCTGCGGGGTGATCGCGCTGTCGTCACTGCCGACATATTCTGCCGTCACCACATCGGGATCATTGCTGGCGGCGATCCGCTTTTCGAACGCACTCTCAATACCCTCGCCGTTTTCGGACAGCGAAGCCACTACATTTTTGATCGTGTGTGCCTGTTCCTTGATGTCGATCGCGAATTTGCGGACATTAGCACCCTCTTTGATCTTGTACAGAGGGGATTCTTTATTGGACTTTACGATACTGTTATAAGTCGAACGCAGCTCGCTTCTTTTGTGCGCATCGTACTTATTGCTCGTACCCATAGAGATGCCGTACATGGCATTCAGCTGATTGTAAGCTACTGACATGACATTGCCTGCCATTTGAGTCCCCTCCTTTCTTCCTTGAAATATACGCGTGACGCGCAGGGGCATACTAAATCCATTTATACATATATATCATAGCACGGACGCGTGGATTTGTCACTGGTTTTAGCGATATTATTGCGTATTTTCTGCGGTTTTTGTGGATGATCTACTGTTTTATCGGTGGAAAAGTGGATAAATATAAGAACTTTCTTGTAAATATTACAAAAAAAGATTGACGATGCAAAATAATCGTGATATATTTATGCTTGCGATGGAAGTAGGTCTTTTTTTTATGCCTAAAATCAAGTAGAAAGTAACGGAGGTGGAAGTTGTGCGCACGAGAATTACATTAGCATGCACGGAATGCAAGCAGCGTAATTACAACATGACGAAAGACAAGAAGACTCACCCGGACAGAATGGAGACAAAGAAGTATTGCCGATTCTGCAAGAAGCATACTCTGCATAAGGAAACAAAATAGTATCCATTTAAACCGAGACTGAGCAAAGGAAGTGATAACATGGGATCAGAGAAAGAAATTGAAACCCAAAAAACAAGTTGGTTCACAGGTCTGAAGGCTGAATTTCGTAAGATTATCTGGCCGACCAAAGAGAACGTTGCCAAAGAGACAACAGCAGTTGTTATCACGTCAATTATCTTAGGTCTGATTATCGCAATGCTGGATTTCATTATTCAGTATGGCGTGAATTTCCTGGTTGGATTATAGGAAGGATGAGGTGACAGTATGGCAGAAGCAAATTGGTATGTAGCGCATACCTATTCCGGTTATGAGAATAAGGTAAAAGCCAACATTGACAAAGCAATTGAAAATCGTCATCTGGAAGATCAGATTTTAGAGGTTCGTGTTCCGATGCTGGACGTGGCAGAGATGAAGAACGGTGTCAAGAAACAGGTTCAGAAGAAGATGTTTCCCGGCTATGTTCTGATCAACATGGTCATGAACGATGACACATGGTACGTGGTCAGAAATACCCGTGGCGTGACAGGCTTCGTCGGACCCGGATCAAAGCCGGTTCCTCTGACGGATCTTGAGATGCATAATCTCGGAATCAAGACGGAAGGCGTGACAGTTGACTTTGAGGAAGGCGATACAGTTACCGTCATCGGAGGTGTCTGGAAAGACACGATTGGCGTAATTCAGTCAATGAATCGCAATAAGCAGATCGTGACAATCAATGTTGATCTATTCGGTCGCGAAACACCGGTAGAAATAAGTTTCGCAGAAGTCAAGAAGACTTTATAATCTTCTTATCACAAAGAAGGAGGAATTTCCAAATGGCAAAGAAAGTAGAAGGATATATCAAGTTACAGATCCCTGCCGGAAAAGCTACACCCGCGCCCCCGGTTGGACCTGCCCTTGGACAGCACGGTGTAAACATCGTAGAGTTCACAAAACAGTTTAATGCAAGAACGGCAGATCAGGGAGATCTGATTATTCCTGTAGTAATTACTGTATATGCAGACAGAAGTTTTAGCTTTATCACTAAGACTCCTCCTGCACCGGTACTGATTAAGAAAGCTTGCAACATCAAGAGTGGTTCAGGTGTTCCGAACAAGACAAAGGTTGCAACTATCTCCAAAGCAAAGCTTCAGGAAATCGCAGAGCTGAAAATGCCCGACTTAAACGCAGCAAGCCTTGAGGCAGCTATGAGCATGATCGCTGGTACCTGCCGCAGTATGGGTGTTACCGTAGAGGAATAATTTTTCAGCAAAATAATAACTTAGGCAAATTCATCGAAAAGACTTTTGATACTTTATCGTGGAAGGGCGAAAAAGCCCGTTAATACCACTAGGAGGTAATTAGAATGAAAAGAGGAAAAAGATATCAGGAAGCTGCAAAGAATATTGATCGTTCCGTTCAGTATGATGTAGCTGAGGCAATCGGCCTGGCTAAGAAGTCAGCGGTTGCAAAATTTGATGAGACAATCGAAGTTCACATCAGAACCGGTTGTGATGGTCGTCATGCAGAGCAGCAGATCCGTGGCGCAGTTGTACTGCCTCATGGAACCGGTAAGACTGTAAGAGTATTAGTATTCGCAAAGGGAACCAAGTTAGACGAGGCACAGGCGGCAGGTGCTGACTATGTCGGCGGCGAGGAGCTGATCCCCAAGATCCAGAACGAGGGATGGTTAGACTTCGACGTTGTAGTAGCAACTCCCGACATGATGGGTGTTGTAGGTCGTCTGGGACGTGTCCTTGGACCGAAGGGCTTAATGCCTAACCCGAAGGCTGGTACTGTTACCATGGATGTTACCAAGGCTGTTAACGACATCAAGGCCGGTAAGATCGAGTATAGATTGGATAAGGCAAACATTATCCATGTGCCTATTGGAAAAGCGTCTTTCACAGAAGAGCAGTTAGCGGACAACTTCCAGAGCCTGATCGCTGCAATCATGAAGGCAAAGCCGTCTTCATTAAAGGGTCAGTATATTAAGAGCTGCGTGGTAGCTCCTACCATGGGACCCGGCGTGAAGATCAACGTGACAAAGCTGGCTTAGCCATAATTAGTGGTTGACAGATATATAAAAAGGTGATATAATCACCAAGTATGTTGCCGAAGACAGCAGGTGCCGCAAGGCGTAAACGTAAGTGCCTGCCGAGGAGAATGATAAAGGATTTACGAATTCTGCCCCTTCGCGCAATGCGAAGGGGCTTTTTTCATACCTCATCTAAAGCAATATCAAAAATAAAACAGGAGGTAAAAGATTCGTGGCAAAAGTAGAATTGAAAGCACCGATCGTACAGGAGATTTCCGACAACATCAAGGATGCGCAGTCAGTTGTTATTGTTGACTACCGCGGACTGACCGTTGCTGAGGATACCCAGTTACGTAAGCAGCTGAGAGAAGCCGGAGTTACTTACAAGGTATACAAGAACACCTTTATGAACTTCGCTTTCAAGGGAACAGAGTTCGAGAGCCTTTCCGGCGTGCTGGAGGGACCGAACGCAATCGCGATCTCTACTACAGATGCAACTGCACCTGCAAGAGTACTGGCAGAGTTCGCAAAGAAAGCACCTGCACTTGAGATCAAGGCCGGTGTCGTAGAGGGCAACTTCTATGATGCAGAGGGAATGAAGGCAATTTCTGCAATCCCTTCAAGAGAAGTATTACTGTCCAAGTTACTTGGAAGTATGCAGTCACCGATCGCCAATTTCGCTCGTGTTATCAAGCAGATTGCAGAGCAGGGTGGCGAGGCAGCTCCCGCAGCAGAAGAGGCAGCTCCCGCTGAGGAGGCAGCACCTGCAGAGGCAGAGGCTCCTGCAGACGCTGAGTAGGTCGAAAGCAACCAGCGATTGGCAAGCGATAGCGTAGACAGAGCGTGTTGCGAGGCCGTTCTTTGAGCTTAGCGAAAAGAACATCCTTATTAAAACAAATCAGAAAAATATCAGGAGGAAAAAATAATGACAACAGCAGAGATCATTGAGGTTATCAAAGGTTTAACCGTATTAGAGTTAAATGATTTAGTAAAAGCATGTGAAGAAGAGTTCGGCGTATCTGCAGCAGCAGGCGTTGTAGTTGCAGCAGCAGGCGGAGACGCAGCAGCAGCTGAAGAGAAGACTGAGTTTGACGTAGAGTTAACTGAGGTTGGTCCTAACAAGGTTAAGGTTATCAAGGTTGTTCGTGAGGCAACTGGTCTTGGCTTAAAAGAGGCTAAGGACGTTGTTGATGGCGCTCCTAAGGTTATCAAGGAGCAGGCTGACAAGGCTACCGCTGAGGACATCAAGGCTAAACTTGAGGCAGAGGGAGCTAAGGTTACTCTTAAATAATTGATTTAAAAAGCTGGATAGAACAGCCCAACCCGGGGAGCCTCTGAATAGCACTATTCAGAGGCTCCTTTTTTGGGATGAGAATTGAAATCTGTCATTCAATATGATATGATACAAAATAGCTATAGTAGCACAGAAGGATAGAAGAAGATGATACAAAGATTTCTGAATGATGTAAAGAAGTACTATCGATATGCAGTTTATTCTGCGAGAGCGGAATTGAAGGCAGAAGTTGCCGGCTCTTATCTGAACTGGGTCTGGTGGATCCTTGAGCCGATCTGTCTGATGCTGATCTATACCTTTATATTTGGTGTGGTATTTGATGCGCGTGAAGAATACTTTACGGCATTCATATATATTGGTCTGACTGTTTGGACATTCTTTAATCAGAATTTGAAGAACAGTGTAAAGATCGTCAAGAAAAATAAGTCTGTTGTGTCTAAGGTGTATTTGCCGAAATTCATTCTTGTAGAATCAAAAATGTTTGTAAATGGTTTCAAGATGATGATCTCATTTGCGATCGTCATATTCCTGATGATCATATACCGGGTGCCCCTGACGTGGAATGTGTTATATGCGATTCCGCTGTTTTTGTGCCTGGTGCTGGTGACATTTGGAATGATGTGTATCGTATGCCATTTTGGCGTTTTTGTGGAGGATCTGCAAAATGTTATCACGATCGCACTGCGATTGATATTTTACATGACGGGTATCATGTTTTCCATTGATAAGCGTATTGGCTCGAAGAACCCCATGCTGGCTGCGTTCCTTGGAAAATGTAATCCGATGGCGTTTGTGATCACGTCGCTCAGAAACTGTCTGCTTTATGGGGAGACACCTGCCAGAAAGATTCTGTTGATCTGGATGGTGATCGGCGTAGTACTGTCGATGATCGGTGTGCGCATGATTTATAAAAACGAAAATAGTTATGTTAAGGTTATTTAAAAGGTGGTCGAATGGGACAAAGAGAAGTAGCAATTCGGGTAGAAAACTTAACAATTCGATATAGAAGCTTGAAATCGTATTCTATTAAGAAAAATCTTTTGCATCTCAACCGCAATAAAAAGGAATATTTTGAGGCGGTGAAGCATGTTTCTTTTGAGGTGGAAAAGGGAGAGATTTTAGGCATTGTAGGTAAAAACGGAAGCGGAAAATCCACGATGTTGCGCGCTTTGGCGCATATTTTTTCGCCGGATGAGGGAAGTATTGATACTTTTGACAATACGGTATCGCTGCTTTCCATTGGCGTAGGATTTCAAAAGGAGCTCTCCGGACGGGAGAATATTGTCCTTTCCGGAATGCTTTTGGGATTTTCGGAGGAACAGATCCGGGAGAAAATGCCCCGGATCATCAAATTTGCGGATTTGGGAAGATTTATTGATATGCCGGTATCCACATATTCCAGCGGTATGTATTCTAAGCTGGCATTTTCCATCACGGCGATCCTGGAAACCGATATCATTCTGATCGATGAGATTTTGAGTGTGGGTGACCGACGCTTCAAGAAAAAAAGCTACAAAAAGATGAAATCCTTGATCTCAGACAAGGAACGGACCGTTGTGATCGTATCTCACAACAATCAGTCTCTGCGGGATCTGTGTACGAAGGTGCTCTGGATCAATGAAGGAGAGATGGTGATGATCGGGGAGACCAATGAGGTCCTCGATAAGTACGAAGAATATATGGATGCAGAAGAATAGGATGCATTTCGGAGGGAGAAAACTATGAAGAAAATAGCAGTTGTTGGGCTATATGCGATTAAAAATGCCGGTGATAACATACTGTGTGAAGTGACGCAATATCTGATACGGCAGAACATGCCCGGGACAAAGATTGTAGAAGTAGATGTGAATCCGCGTGTAAAGTCATATAAAGGATTTGAAAAGATCCCTTTTCTGATCTCAAAGGTTTTGATCAAGATGTCCGGATATATGTTCAGCTATGAAAATCACAGCCGTTTCCGCTATGTTTATGAGTATTTTATGTGGTGGCTGAAAGTGAATCATAAATTCAAGGCCCAGCTGAAGGATGTGGATGCGATCGTTTTTGCAGGCGGTGGTTTCCTCAAATTCCGCACGCAGGGATTGAATTACTATGTGGAGCAGATTGTGAAGATCGCGCGGAAGAATAATATTCCGATCATGATGAACGGCGTGGGTATTGAGGGATATGATGAAAATGATATCCGTTGTCAGAGACTGAAAAAAGCCATTAATGATGACTGTATGAAAGTTATTACAACGAGAGATGATATTGATACGTTGCAGAATAAGTATATTTATAATCCCAATATCAAGACTTCGCGAGTGGGTGATCCTGCCCTCTGGGTGCCTGAATGTTACGGCGTAGAAAGCGGTGTGCGGGAAGGCTCTACGGTGATCGGAGTGAATGTCATTCGCGGACGCGTTTATCAGGCGTATGGAAATTCGTTGTCTGAGTTTCAGCTGATGAACTTCTACAAGAAGCTGATCAGCGGTATTGAGG
>CALZQA010000061.1 GCA_945828315.1 uncultured bacterium
TTTTTACTATTTCTTATATATACTTTTCATCATCTGAAATGAACACAGCTAAATTCCTTATTTTGTCTACTACACAATTTTTCTCAGAGCATCCTGTAGTAAGAATGTTATTTTTTCTTCTTACCTTATGCAACGGTATTTAGATTTGAAACCAAATCAATATATTCTTTCATATCTTCCACATACTTATAAGGGGCATACTCTGGATAAAGATCCGGAGTATCCAGAACTACAATCTGAACTCCATCTGCACGAATTGCCTCCAGTGTCCCTGGTAAGCATCTCGCCTCGTTTGGAGTTTTGCAACTATATGCCAAACAACCTTGCTGGTCAAATATTTTAGCAATAACATATATTTTTTTATCTCCCATCTTGGTCACCTCGTAGATAATTTAACTGTTCCAAAAAATCTTGTTCGTTCTGAATCACACCTTTTAAATACATCTCATACATTGCTTTACCAATTTCAGCCGTATCATATTTATAAACATGACGATGACTCCATACATTAAACTGAAAATCTTTTCCACACCACAATTGTATCTCTATTGGATACGCTAAATTGTCTCTTTGATAATACAGATGTATTGCACGATAGCCATCGTCAACCTTCTTTCCTTTTCGCAAATCAACTACTCTAAAATATTCCGGAAATTCTGACGGATACTCATCGAAATGCAAACGAAACCCCAATACATCATTAAAACACTGCTTAAAACCACCATGACTCTTTATGGTCTTTTCATACTTCCTATAAATGGAATCATCACTCTTAAATCTCGATCCTATCAAATTCTCCTGAATCAAAATATCCACATAATTTGCTCTGTATTTTCCAATATCTTGTATTATTTTTTCTAGAGGCGTCTGACTTAATGAAATTTGTTTTAAACTTTGTCCCAACGTAGATTCATATGATAACTCATCTAGTACTTCCTTTGAAATAAATTTCTCCATTCTCACCTCACGCCTTCCTGCAGCATTTTATGATTCTAAATCATTTGCACATGTATATTTTACCACACAATTTCAGATTTTTGCACTATCTTGATTCCCTACTTCTCATCCACCACCTGAAAAATGTAGAATTTAAGATAATAGCTCTCATCCGCGGCCCAGAGGATCGGGTGATCTGCTGCCTGCGTGCGGAACTCTACCTGACGCAGACGCTTATGTGCGGTGCGTGCCGCCTCGCGGATCGTCTTAGCAAGGAGCTCCTGTGTCATGAAGTGAGAGCAGGAACAAGTCGCGAGATACCCACCGTCTTTTACCAGCTTTAAGCCCTTCATGTTGATCTCACGATAGCCCTTGATGGCATTTTTGGTCGCCTCTCTGGACTTCGTGAAGGCAGGCGGATCAAGGATCACCACATCATACTGCTCCCCTGCCGCCGCCAGCTTCGGCAGCTCATCCAGCACATTGGCACAACGAAAATGTACCGTGTTCTCCAGTCCGTTCAGGCGCGCATTCGCGTTCGCCTGTTCGATGGCATACTCGGAAATATCAAGTCCGGTCACATCCGCAGCTCCGGCAATACCGGCGTTCAGGGCAAAGGTTCCCATGTGTGTAAAGCAGTCCAGCACCTTTTTTCCTTTGCAGATGCGCTGCATTGCCAGACGGTTGTACTTCTGGTCCAGGAAAAATCCGGTCTTTTGTCCGTTCACCACATCGACCATATAGTGTACACCGTTTTCCACGATCTCGATATTCGTGTCAAAGGGTTCACCGATAAAATCCTTCACCTTCGGCAGACCTTCTTTTTTGCGCTCGTTTGCATCGCTGCGCTCGTAAACGCCTCGAATATGGATGCCGTCCGCAGCCAGCGTTTCTTTTAAAAGTTCCACCAGCTTCAGCTTAAATTGTTCCATGCCCAGTGCCAGACACTGTACCACCAGCACATCCTCATATTTATCTACCACAAAACCCGGCAAAAAATCCGCTTCCCCAAAGATCACGCGGCAGGAAGAAATATCCACCGTCGTCTTCCGATAGGCCCACGCATTCTGTACACGCATGCGCAAGAATTCCTCGTCGATCTCCTGATCCACATGCCGCGTCATGAGCCGGATACGGATCTTGGAGTTCACGTTAATGAACCCGCGCCCCATGGGATAACCGTCAAAGTCATGAATGATCACGATATCGCCGTTTTCAAAGGATCCCAGGATCGTATCGATCTCGTTGTCAAAGATCCACATGCCGCCCGCTTTGATCGTACGGCCTTCTCCCTTTTTTAATGTCACGATTGCACTCATCTATTTGTTTCTCCTCGTTAAAACTAATATCTTTCCCCAAACTATTCATTCATGCTACCACATATTTTTAATGGTGTAAATATTCCCTCAAAAAAGCCCCGGACCATACACGGTCCGAGGGCATATGACGGTTTATACCAACAATTGATAATGTTCTTCGATCGCCTGCGCACACTGTTCATAGGAACCGGCTCTGATCCCCTCGCAGATGGCGCGATGAAGCTCAGAAAACCGCCGCTGTTCTTCCTCTGATGCATGGATCAGTGTATCTTTGATCCCTTGCCGGTACACCGGAAAGATGGCATCCGCGATCGTCATCCACAGCCGGTTCCCCTGAAGCTGTAAAAGCTCATAATGAAAACGGGCATCCACCTCAATCGCTTGTGTTTCTCCGTCTCCGGGTGTCTCCCCCAGAATCGCCACCAGTGTATCTGCTATGTCCACCCGATCCGCCCGTTCTGCAAGCGTTCTGCACGCCTGCTTGTCCAGTTCCATTCGAAATGCCTTCACATCCTCCATGTTCGTTGTTCCAAGCATGAGCATTATACTGAAGATCTCGGAGATCGGCTCACTCATCCGGCAGCTCAGATAATTACCGGAACCTTGTCTGCACTCGATCAACCCGAAGGTCTCCATACTTCGCAGAGCCTCCCGCACACAGTTTCGGCTCACGCCCATCTGTTCTGAAAGAAGACGCTCTGTAGGCAGCCGGTCTCCGATCCTGATCCGTCCGTCCGTGATCTCCTGACAGATATAGTCAATGACCTTTTGATATTCCTTATTTTCCATCTCATCCCCCGCTAAAGCTATTCCATGCTGCTACACGTTCAGGCTCATTTTCTTCTAGAGCAAGTGCGCAAAGATCATTGCTCCAAACACTGTCAATAACCCGGATAACACAATGGAAAGGCTGCTCATAGCGCCTTCCACTTCGCCCATCTCCATGGCTTTCGTCGTTCCGACGGCATGGGAGGCAGATCCGATGGCGATACCCTTTGCCACCGGCTCCGTAATATGGAACATCCGGCAGACCGACTCTGCGATCATGTTTCCGACAATTCCTGTGATAATGATCACCGCTACCGTGATCGCCACATAGCCACCCAGCTCCTCTGACACGCCCATACCGATGGCGGTAGTGATGGATTTCGGCAAAAATGTCACATACTCCTGATGGTCGAAATGAAAGATTACAGCCAGCAAAAGTACAGACACCATACTGGTCAGCACACCTGTCACGATCCCCACCAGGATCGCACGCACATTCTTTTTCAGCGGCTCAAACTGCTCATACAATGGGATTGCCAGACTCACCGTCGCCGGTGTGAGCAGATAGCTGATGTATTTTGCGCCTTCATAGTAGACATCATAGGGCATCCGCGATACCAACAGAAAGATCATCGTAAAAATGATCGCCATCAGCAGCGGATTAAAAATAGCCAGCTTCCATTTTTGTTTGATATAAATGCCCAAAAAATATGCGCCCAGCGTAATGAACACACCCAGAAAAACTGCTTCACTGAAAAAATCACCGATCATTTCTCTGCTCCTTTCTGCCGCGGATGACCTTCTGTGTCACAAGACCGGTCACTGCCATCACCACAAAAGTCGTCAAGAATGTAACGACCACATAAGCAATCAGCTTCTCACTCAACAAATCCCAGGATTCGATCAGTCCGACTGCTGCCGGAACGAACATGACCGGCATGATCTCGATCAAAAATATCCCCACATCCTTCACAGCCTCCAGCGGAACAATACCGGTCATTAATCCGGCAAATAATAATACGATTCCGTAAATGCTCGCCGGAACCGGCAGTGGGATCACTGCGTGCAGGATCTCTCCAATAAACGAGATCAAAATGATCATAAAAAATTGTTTTAAATATTTCATAAACGCCTCCAAATTGGTAGTACCAATTTAAGATAGCACAATCCGTGTCACTTTACAATAGGGAATTCTTCCATTTAGTAGTGGATTGCCTGCTCTCTGGTCATCCAGAAATGGATGCCGGGCGCAGCGTCATGCCATCGGTTCGTATCAAGCAGCCGTTGGTTTTCTCTGACGGAAATGCTGCCGGTCAGTCAGCCGCTTCTTCCCTGATCGCTGCCGGTAACGCCGCTTCAGGCAAAGCAGTTGCGCCGGAGCCAAAACTGATCCGTTCTCTCACGAGAAAGCATTACAAGATCACGGAAGTAAAACGCGGACCGGAAACAAGGATCGACGGAACCGTTCTCACCATCCGTGAGGGGATCGAACAAGAGGCCATCGACAGTCAGCCTCTTGTCCACGATCTTAAAATAGATATCATCACACCGGACCGGTACCATACCTACTCCGAGACCATCATGGATGTGCAGCCGATCGCCACAAAGGAAAAAGGCTGTGAAGTAGGCAGCGGCGTGACCCGTGTTTTAGACGGTGTCATTATCATGGTAACCGGAACCGACGACAATGGTGTACAGATTGGCGAATTCGGTTCTTCCGAAGGATATCTGGACGAAAACATCATGTGGGGAAGACCGGGAGCACCGGATGAAGGAGAAATCTTTATCAAAACCCAGGTGACCATTCAGGCCGGGACCAACATGGAGCGCCCGGGACCTCTGGCTGCCCACTCCGCAACCGATGTGATCACCAATGAGATCCGCCAGGCACTTAAAAAGCTGGACGATGAATCTCTTGTCGTCGATACCGAAGAGTTTCATCAGTACCGTCGTCCCGGAAAGAAAAAAGTCATCGTTGTGAAAGAGATCATGGGTCAGGGTGCGATGCACGATAATCTCCTGCTTCCCGTAGAGCCTGTAGGCATTCTTGGGGCAAAACCCAATGTAGATATCGGAAATGTCCCTGTGGTTGTTTCTCCTCTGGAGGTGCTTGACGGATGTATCCACGCGCTGACCTGCATCGGTCCCGCTTCCAAAGAGATGAGCCGGCATTACTGGAGAGAGCCGCTCGTTCTGGAGACACTCTTTGATCCGGATCTGGATCTCTGCGGCGTGCTTTTAGTGGGAAGTCCCCAGATCAATGCCGAGAAATTCTATGTTTCCAAGCGTGTCGGCATGACCTGTGAAGCGTTGGATGTGGACGGTGCATTCGTCACAACCGAAGGCTTTGGCAATAACCACATCGATTTTGCAAGCCATATCGAGCAGATCGGCATGCGCGGGATTTCCGTTGTGGGTCTGTCCTTCTGCGCAAAGCAGGGCGCGCTGGTAGTCGGGAACAAATACATGACCTGCATGGTTGATAACAACAAATCTGAGGGTGGAATCGAGAACGAAGTGCTTGCCAACAACACCCTTTGTCCGGAAGATGCCATTCGTGCGATCGCCATGCTCAAGACCGCTATGGACGGTGGCGACGTCAAGGCTGCCCAGAAAAAATGGGATCCAAAGGTCAAAAAAGACAATATCGAACTGATCTCCAATGTAACCGGAAAGCCGATCATTCCTGTGAAAAATGAGACTTCACTTCCGATAAGCAAGAAGCGTCTGGAAAAGTATTCCTAGTCTTCCGCACACGCAAATCCTGTAGTACATAACAAATCGGAATGATAAAACGGCCAGTTTGGAGTTGAAATTATGAAATACGGAGATAAGATTATATATATGGAAGGCGTCATCGTGGAAGTCACGGATGGTGCCGTGGGAATTGATCTGAAAGGCCGCCTCGGCTACCTGAAGATTCCCATGCGAATGCTGATCACGGATTATGAGATCAAGGTCGGGCAGGAGGTTGGCTTTCAAATGAGCTTTATCGAACAGCTCGGCCCTGAAGTGAATGAGCATTACATCCATAATCACCAAAATATGGCTGCGGAAACGGATCCAAACGAGTCCTAAGCCGGAAAGGAGAACCGTAATTATGCCAAACAAGACACCTTTTGACGGCATCCAGTCGGAAATTTATGTTCCGGTGACACCCCCGCCTGTATGGGCAGAGGTAAAAAAGCCGTTAAATCAGATGAAAGTTGCCATTGCAACTGCTGCCGGTGTTCATTGCAAGAAAGATCCCAGATTTAATCTTTCCGGAGATTTTACATTCCGGGAGATTCCGGATGAGACACCTACATCCGAACTGATGGTATCTCACGGCGGATATGATAACAGTGATGTCAACAAAGACATCAACTGTATGTTCCCCATTGAACCGTTACATCTGCTTGCAAAGAACGGCGTGATCGGCAGTGTTTCCGAAGTGCACATCGGCTTCATGGGCGGCGGTGGCAATCAGGAGAAATTCAAAAATGAGACCGGCCCCAAGATCGCGCATATCTTAAAGGATCACAACGTTGACGCCGTGATCCTGACTGCCGGGTGAGGCACCTGTCATCGCTCTGCAGTATTGGTGCAGAGAGCCATTGAAGAGATCGGTATTCCTACTGTGATTATCGCAGCTCTTCCTCCGGTCGTAAAACAGACCGGCACACCCCGTGCCGTTGCACCGCTGGTTCCTATGGGAGCAAATGCCGGCGAGCCGCACAATATGGATATGCAGTATGGCATCGTCAAGGAAGCGTTGGAACAGCTTGAGATTCTGGAATCCCCTGGTCAGGTCGTTCCTCTTGATTATGAATACGTTGCCAAGGTGTGATCAGATCGTATGCCACCTGCCTTTCGTGCATGTGGATGAAGCGAAAAAAACCCCCGTCTGCCTTTTGTGCAGACGAGGGATTTTTTACTCTTTTTTATTCCGTGGCCAGTATCCTCACCGCCTCAGCCGCCGCTTTAGCATCCTCCACTGTGTTAAAATAGGAAAAGCTGAATCGTACCGCACCGGTGTCCACGGTTCCCAGTGCCCGGTGTGCCAGGGGCGCACAATGAGCGCCGGATCTGGTTGCGATCCCAAAGCGCTCCATCAGTTCATCCGATACCTCTCCGGACTCATAACCTTCGATATTAAGAGAGACAACCGCTGTCCGGTCACCTTCGAAGTCTCCGCATATCTTTACATTCGGTATGTCCCTGATCTGATCATAAAACGCCCGGGCGAGCGCCCTCTCATGCGCTCCGATCTGCTCCACTCCCATCTCGGCGATGAAACGGACCGCTGCAAGCAGGCCTGCAATTCCGTGGGTATTTAAAGTACCTGCTTCCAAGTGCTCCGGATAATCCACCGGCTGCCGTCTGTCATAGGAGTGGATGCCGGAGCCGCCTTCCTTTAAAGGTCGTAGAGCCATATCCTCTCTCACAAGCAGTCCGCCGGTACCCTGCGGTCCCATCAACCCTTTATGTCCGGTAAAGCAGAGTACGGCAATATTCATCTTTTTCATGGAGATCGGAACACTTCCCGCCGTCTGTGATGCATCCACGATCAGCGCAACTTGTTTTCTTCTGCAGATTTCTCCCACGCGCACCAGATCATTGACATTTCCTGTCACATTCGACGCATGCTGAATCACGATCGCCCGTGTCTCTTTTTGCACGGCCTGTTCCAATGCATCGTATGATATTCTGCCTTTTTCATCCGCATCCATGATCGTCAGGCGGATAATACCCTCATCCTGCATACAAAACAATGGCCGCAGTACCGAATTGTGCTCCATCGCCGTGGTTATGACATGGTCTCCCTGCTGGAAAAGGCCCTTGATCGCCGTATTTAATGCTTCTGTCGCATTGCTCGTAAAGCAGACGCGGTTTGGTGCGTCAAAATCAAAAAAACCTGCCAGTTCCCGCCTCGCCTCCATGACAATGCGTGCGGCACATAGCGATGCCGCATTGACACCTCTTGCCGCATTTCCCGCCTGACTCATCGCATCAAGCATCGCATCTATGACACACTGCGGCTTTTGTACCGTTGTAGCTGCGTTATCCAGATATAACATGGCAACTCCTTTTCACATTATCTTTTTATCATGACTTCCCGCTCGCAACTGTTCCGTATACACAGCTCCCTATCGAACAACGATCTCCTTCTCCATCTTATCCGTCACCTGACCAACGATCCGCGCCGGAAGTCCGATCGCCTGCAATTCTCTTATGATCGCTTCTGCCTCGTTCGCATCCACGGCAGCAAGCAGTCCACCTGATGTCTGCGGGTCAAATAAGATCTCCTCCATGGCAAAAGAAACGTCCCCGAAATCTACAAATTCCTGTACATGATTGCGGTTTCTCTGGGCAGCAGCGGTCAGGTAAAATTCCTCCGCCGCATGGTAAGCGCCCTCCATATAGGGAATATCCTTGCTTTCAATGACTGCCGACCATCTTCCATCCAGCATCTCATGCAAATGTCCTAAAAAGCTGAAGCCCGTCACATCCGTACAGGCGTGTACCGTATGCTGATATAATACCTCTGCTGCATATTTATTGAGGGTGGTCATGGAGCGGATGGCTTCCTCCATGTCCGCTTCGGATGCCTCACCCACACGGTTTGCCGTACAGATCAGTCCCACGCCCAGCTTCTTTGTCAGAATAAGGACATCTCCCGCCTGACAGCCGTTGTTTGCCAGGATCCTATCCGGATGAACGATGCCGGTCACGGAGAGACCATATTTCACACTCTCATCCACAATAGAATGTCCGCCTGCCAGCGAACCACCGGCCTCCTGCACCTTCTCGGCGCCTCCCATCATGATCTGTCCCAATATGTTCAGATCCATTTTCTCAGGGAAGCAGACAATATTTAATGCCGTCAGCACACGCCCGCCCATGGCATAGATGTCACTCAAGGCATTGGTCGCTGCGATCTGTCCGAAAATATAGGGATCCTCCACCATCGGCGGAAAAAAATCCAGCGTCTGGACGATGGCCTGCTCGTCATTCACCTTATAGACTGCCGCATCATCGTGGCTGTCATATCCGATCAGAAGATTCTCGTCCCGCGTCCCCTTCGGAAGGCACTCCAACACCCGGTTCAGCATTCCCGGCCCCAGCTTCGCTGTACATCCGCCGCCCTTACAAAATTGTATTTTTTCTTCCATGATAATTACGCTTCCTCCTCTATGGTCTTGTGATCGTCATTCCTTTTCTGCCAAAAACATCATGCTTCTACGGAGTCCTGCCGAGCACGAAGCACCCGCTCCGTCTCTTTGCCGCACCACATGGTGATCCCCTCCCGATCCAGCCAGGCCATGATCGGCTTTGCCGACTTTCTAGTCGTTCCGAGAAGATCCCGAAGCTCTGCAAAGGAGATTTTTTCATGCTCCCTGCCATATTCTGTCAGCTTCTCGCGGATCTCTTCTGCCACCCGCGGAGCGGTATAAAGATCCCCCTCAATCGGGATCAGCTTGCCGATGGATACCAGATACGCGATCCGATCCTCAAATTCCTCTTTTGCAGTGGTTTCCGTCATGAGTGTTCCAATGGGGATCAGATTCACCCCATTTCTCTGCAGGGACTTTAAGATTCTTGATGTGAAGCGCTTCATCTTATCATCCCGTACGACTATAAAATCACTTTTTGCATACACAGCCTCAGATTTTTCAACTCTGCAGAGAGATTCCGTTTCCTGACCATTCTGCTCCGGTTTGTTCCAGACTTCCGCAATCCTGCCTTCACAGACGAGAAAATCCAGATACGCGTCCACTCTGGGCGCATCCCAGGTCGCGAAACATCTGTTTTTCAGATAAAGCCTCGGCGCGCCCTGCAAGAACGGATGCTGTCCGTGAAAGTCATTCAGCGCATGTAATACTTCCTGCCATTTCTCATCCTCCGCTTCAAACGTCCAGTAATAGCTGTTCTTTTTTCCATACAGAACGGCAAACTGCTGCCTTGACGTCATTTCCCTGAACGTTTCAAGTAATTTTTCATCCTGCAGTCTATGTGCGTCCACGAATTCTTCCGCCCTTACCGGCCGATCTTCGTGTTTTGACAGCCATCGTAAGACCAGTTCCGGCAGCTGATCGTTTTCCTCATCCTCAAATTCGTCCAGCACAGACTCTGCCTTTCGTTTATGCTTACAGGGCAACTCATGGATGACCGCTCCGCCGCCAACAGACTCCAGCGGCGACAAAAAGCGAATGACAAAACGATCCTTTTTCCTCGCTGTCAACGGATGTTCACAGACCAGCTGCGCATAATCGCTCTCCCCAAATTTGTATGCAACACAACGCCTGTGGCATTATGTACGCGCTTAAAATGTGATTCATTCTTCATGGCAAGGAAACGCTGCACCTGCTCCGGATATTGCTCCAACGCTTCTGACAGTTCTTCCTTCATGTGAAAACCCGGGATCTGTTCACGGATCTGTTCCAGTCCTGATCGAAGCGCCGTCACCACCGGCGTTTTCCCATAAGTCCTGATCAGCACATTCGTCCAATCCTGTGCAAGGAGTTCATCCATCTTCGGAAGCAGACGATACCATTCATTTCGATTGTTTATATTTTGTCCCATCTTCTTCCTCCTGATTTTTCCTTTCTAGCAAGGTTTAATGAGTAAATCCGCCTTTTCCATCGTCTCCACGATATCATACATATTTGTGACACTGCCCACCATAAGCTGCTCGGAAAGTCCGTAGTAATTCAGACAGGTTCCGCAGCTCATGATGTTGACACCTTGTGCCTCCAGTGACTTTAAGTCCTCCAATGATGGCGAATCTTCACAGGTCATATACACGCCGCTGTTGTAAAACAGCATCGTTTTCGGCAGCTCATCCTGCTGCGTCACCGCATAGATAAAGCCCTTTAACAGCGTTTTACCCAGCTCTTCGCTTCCGCTGCCCATCTGGTTGGCACTGATGACGATCACCTTGTTGCCCTTTCGCGCATCCGGTGTACAGGTCACGGCTTCCGCCTCCGCCGGTGCCTGCGCAGGCTCCTGAGCTTCGCCCGCAACAGTCACTTCCATAGTAACCAGATATTTGTTTTCTTCCAGCTTCTTTGAACTGACCGGATATCCGGTGATCTTTGCCATCTTTGTCAGATTCTGCACAGCAATCTCGTTATCCACAAGAACTTCTATCGTACCGGAGCTTTTCATCTCCTTGATCACATTTTTCGTCTTCACGATCGGAAGCGGACAGGCATCCCCGATGGCATCTACAACGATTCTACTCATACATTTATCCTCCTTTAACCGTCTGCTGACGTTTTTGATCTGGCTCTATTCTACCATTATAAGAAACGTTATACCATTCAAAAATGTCATACCTCACATTTTTTTCATTTTGTCTGTTATTCAAAATTCTAATGACATTTCTTTATTTTATTAATTTACTTATCGCATCCTCATTGTTATACTTTCCACATGTCAATACAAAGCACCAATCATGCATCAGCAAGGGAATTGGTAACAAGGAGGTAACTTATGACAAAACTATTTGACGCAAAATGGAAATTGTTCCTTTCCGGAGCAATCTTCGGATTACTCGCCATGCTGCTTGCCATCATGGGCAATCCCGGAAACATGGCGATCTGTATTACCTGCTTCGTCCGGGACATGGCAGGTGCCATGAAGCTGCACTCCGCAGAAGCAGTGCAGTATTTCAGACCGGAGATCGTGGGCTTTATCCTCGGCTCCTTCCTTATTTCTATTGCCACAAAAGAGTACAAAGCAACCGCAGGCAGCTCACCTCTCATCCGTTTTCTTCTCGGAATGATGATGATGATCGGTGCACTGGTATTCTTGGGATGCCCGCTTCGTATGCTGATCCGTATGTCAGCAGGTGATCTGAACGCTTACGTTGGACTGATCGGTTTTGCAGGCGGCGTACTGACCGGAACATTTTTCCTGAAAAAGGGTTTCTCTCTGGGACGCAATTATGAGACATCCAGGGCAAACGGATACATACTGCCGATCCTTTTGGTATTTTTACTGATCCTTTCTGTGACAACAACATTGTTTGCAGTCAGCGAGAGCGGTCCAGGCAGCTTCCATGCTCCCGTCGCAGTCGCCCTCACCGCAGCGATCATCATCGGTGCAATTGCCCAGAAAAACAGAACCTGTTTCGCAGGCAGCATCCGTGATCTTGCACTGTTAAAAGACGCTTCCCTGATCAGTGTATTGGGCGGCTTATTTGTAGTCATGCTTGTCTACAACATTGCCACCGGAAACTTCCATCTGAGCTTCACCGGTCAGCCCATCGCACACGCACAGCATCTTTGGAACATCCTTGGTCTGTATGTGGTAGGTTTTTCTGCAGTTCTTGCAGGCGGTTGTCCGTTCCGTCAGCTGATCTTAACCGGCCAGGGCTCCTGTGACAGCGCGGTAACCTTCCTCGGAATGCTCATCGGAGCAGCCATCGCGCACAATTTTGGCCTTGCCAGCGCAGCCGCAAAGGCAGCAACCGAAACAGATCCCGCAGTTGCAGGCGGTCCCAGCATCTATGGTAAGGTGGCTGTGATCCTGTGCATTATCGTTCTGTTTATCATTGCATGCACACAGAAGCGTAGGACTGCAAAGTAGATTGCCTGTCAGTACGCATTCCGGCAACCCGCCTTTACGTTGCACAAACATGAAAAATATGTTTCAATAGAAACAGAAACTTAAAGGAGAATAACATGAACTATATAGAAATAGATGTACGCGGACTTTCCTGTCCGGAGCCTGTCATGATCACCATGGATGCCATGGACGCAAACAAGGGAAAAAGCCTTCGCGTGATCTGTGACGAAGCTCACACGAAAGCCAACATTGAGGCAATGTTAAAGCACAATAAACATACCTTCGAGACAACTCGTACCGCTGAGGGCTACGAGATCGTTTTTCAGGCATAAATAAACAAAAAAAATACCGGAGCGGATCATTCGAACGAGCGCTCTCTCCGGCACGATCATTCTATCACTCAGCCACAAACGGAGGACTCACATGCGCGCAAAAGAAACCTGCTATGTCATAGCATTTCACACAACTGCAGATGCGATCGCCTTTGAGAAAATGGCCGGCGAGGCCGGATTTCCCGGCCGCCTGATCCCCCTTCCGCGGGCAATCTCCGCCGGTTGTGGCATGTCCTGGAAACTCACAAAAAAAGAAGCTCCTGAACAAATGCAGGAGCTTCTTGATTCTTTTGAAATCGAGTATGAAGAGGTTTATGAACTTCAGCTGTAATTCATCCATTCCTACAGCCATTACCAATCCTTTGGGCATGTGTTTATTCACGCAAAAGTTCAGTCACACCGTATACCTCTTTGCCCCAGCAGTCAAAGGCTTCCACGTACAATGTCTCGCCGATCTCACATTTGTTCAGCATGCATCGCTGTCTGTACAGACCATTTTCGACACAGATCACACCGGAACCACCCGTAGACTCATATGCCTCTCCCGTCTGGTCTACAATGCGAAAGCTTAACCCATTCTCCAGAGCTTCTCCCTTTTCATTGCTGTAATATACATCCACGTATGTTCCCAGCTCTGTCTGGATCACATCTGCCTTCTCAATCTCAAAAAACTGTTCACCAGAGGCGTTCTCACTGCACAAATAGGTAGTCGAAGTTGTCGTAGACATATCCTGTAAAACAAAATCAGACTGAAGTCTCATCACTTCTTCGCTGCCGGATACATGCGCAGTAGCCACCATCGCAACATCCATGCTCGTTCCTTCTTCCGCTTTCCCGCATGTGACACAGATATCCATCACATCATCACTGACAGACAGAAAATCAATGCTTTGAGCTCCAATTCCCAACTCTTCGGTATTTCGAATGCCACCTCCGATATTCACGATCGTCAGTCCCTTCCCTGCCGCATACTCCTCCGCTGTCAGATCAGAAACAGTACTCCAATCGCTCATCCGGTCTTCCGGCAATGCATCCTCCGGAACAAACAGATATTTGCCAGCCTCTTTTGCTGCCACTTCATAGACCACAGTGATCGTCTGGCTGTCGCACAGTGCCTCTTTTACCGTGCACTGAAAGATCGTGTCGTTGGTTTCCTGCGCGGTTTCTATCTCTGTCTGAATCTGCGGAACTGCTTCTTCCGGTACATCCATAGCTGTCCGGTCAGCAAAATCCAGAATACCCCAATGTCTCGCAGCCGCATACACCCCGCTGCCTGCTGCCATCACAAAAACCAATGCCGCAACGGCAGCCGCTACACTTTTTTTATAGTTGCTCGTTTGCTTCTTATTTTTCATTTGATCTACCTCCAAAGAAATTTTTTCGGAGGCTGCCAGCACATCAAACGCCTTTTTATACCTCTCTCTATTTTTTTCGCAATTCGTCATCAGCCCACGCCTCCTTTAATACATCTTTCAGCAGCTTTCGTCCTCTGGATAAACGCGTCTTTACATTGCTCTCACTGATATGTAAGATCTGCGCGATTTCCCGGATGCTGTAGTCTTCATAATAAAACAGATGGATCACGATCCGATATTTTTCCGGAAGACCCAACACGGTCTCAAAGAGCGTGCTGTCCTCCTTCGACTCGAAGGGCAATTGTTCCACATAGTCCTCCAGGGGCATCTGATTCCTGCGCCAGAAGGATTTGTTTACGTCCTTCGCTTTGTTGACTGCAACCCGAAAAAGCCAGGCTCTGATATGCTGCTCATCATGAAATTGTTGTTTGGATGTGTGATAGGCGATAAAGGTATCCTGAACCACGTCTTTGGCATCCTCCGCATTTTTGCAAATGTTGAATGCTGCCACAAACAGATTCGTCTGATACGCATTGATCAGCCATTCTATCGGTGTTCTCATGAGCACTCCCTCTTTTTTTGTTTTATCAAAGGAAGTTTATAACAAACTTCCTTGAAATGAAAAGGCCTCTTCATCAATAAATCGATGGAAGAAGCCAAAAGGTGACAAAAAAATAGAGAGATAAGTAACTTATCTCCCTGATAACTAGCAGATCGCATTCTAGTCTGCGAAACATTTAGAACATATAAGACATTTGGATGGCGGCGTATCCATCATATCAGGTTCCACTTGGAAGCGCAGGGTGCCTTTCCTGCTCGTCAAATGTCCTATATGTAGACTATAGCATTTACCGTTCGTTGCCCTTTTCCCTTGACAAACAGATAATTCTTCAATATGATGACTAAAAGAAACGAAGTTTACTACCGTACAGCTATCATTGCTCAAGCGGCTTGCTCGTTTCTTTTTTTCTGTAATATCATACAAATACCTTTTCTCAGATGACGCATGGCGTATCAGTAGCTGAGCATGAAATTTTTTGTATCGTTAAAAAGGCCGCTCGTATTAAAAAATTTCTTCAGCGGAAGTCCGCTCTTTCCATACCATTCCTTTAATTCCTCATAAGTCGGATGTTCCTCTGCAATATGGCGGTCTGTGTATGTTATATCATGTGCATCCAACCACTTTTTCGCCTTTTGGCAGGTGGAACATTTGGGGTATTCTAAAAATATCATTGGTTTGTCTCCTTTTCATGATTCTACAGTTGTTTTTATATACTACAATACGAAATGCCAAAAAGAAGAGGCTGTCGATCATTCGACAGCCCCACTCCACATTAATCATAAAATGACATGTGATACTTGCACATGCGGTAGATCTTAAATGCCACCACTGCAATAAATGAAAATAAAATATACAACGTACTTCCGGCTCCTGCCATACCTCCAATAATTACTAATATCCACATCAACGGGTTCATATCTATTTTCCTCCATTTTCTGAATGATCTGATTTTTTTGTGAATAATCCGGCTTCCGTGTCCCTGCTGTCCGGGGATAGGAAACCGCAAATCCG
>CALZQA010000062.1 GCA_945828315.1 uncultured bacterium
GGTCCGATTGGACGGTAATTACAGCGTAGTGCTGCATGGAACCTTTGTTGAAGAATTGACGCAGATCGCTTTCTGGCGAAACAACATTCCCGTATTTAAAGGGCAGGCGATCGAACTCTGGCTGGAATACAAAAAGGATCCGGGTGTGGAGATCGCGCTTTCCGTGACACAGTTTGTCCGGGGAAGCCTGTCTGATGTTCAGCAGACATGGGAATTTTCTGAAAAGGAACTGGATGATATCGTTCTTCTCGATAATCAGATGCCGGACGGAGTGATCTTTGTGTCGCTGCAGGCAAAGGGCGAAGGAAAACTGGAGATCATCGCTCTGCATGACCGGTATTCCAGACGCGGACATGGCTGTTTTCTGCCGGGTGGGGAGCGGTTTGTGACTTCAGACCGGGAGGAAGTATTTGCCTATTTTGATCCGGGAGACAGAAAACCGCCGCTGAATGTTTACTTTTCCGGTTATAAGACGAAAGAAGGATTTGAGGGCTACCGCGCCATGAGAAATCTGGGCTGTCCGTTTCTTCTGATCTCCGATGCGAGGCTTGAAGGCGGTGGTTTTTATATGGGAAGCGAGGAGTATGAGGCACTGATCAGGGATGTGCTTAGGAAGTATATGGACGAATTGGGATTTTCCGGTGATCAGGTCATCCTGTCCGGCCTTTCCATGGGAACCTATGGGGCGTTGTATTACGGATGTGATATCATGCCGCACGCGATGATCCTCGGAAAACCGCTGGCAAGCATCGGAGATGTGGCTGCCAATGAAAAACGGTTCCGACCGGGTGGATTTCCCACATCCCTGGACGTGCTCCACAAGCTGTATGGAGATACGGACCGCACGGCGGTAAAGGCGCTGAAT
This sequence comes from uncultured bacterium, assembly GCA_945828315.1. Classification (GTDB taxonomy): domain Bacteria; phylum Bacillota; class Clostridia; order Lachnospirales; family Lachnospiraceae; genus W0P33-017. The sequence goes on from CALZQA010000062.1 coordinate 866, forward strand.
GACAGATTCTGGAATAAGTTTGACGAGGCCGACTGGAGCAGGTCAAAATTCATTGTTTCCTATATGATCGAGGATGACTATGATGCAACGGCGTATCAGACACTGATCTCACATCTGTGGTCAGGCGGTGTGCAGTTGTACGGCAAAGGCATCCATGGCAGGCATAATGACGACACGGGTGCGATCGTAGGCTGGTTTTTCAGCCAGTATCGCAAGGTGCTGCACGAAGATTTTTCCAGAAAGGTGAAAAGATAGATGGCAGGAGCAAGATGGACGATTTACTGGAATGAATATTCCTCGGATACCTACTTGTACGGATCAGAGATCACATTTCACAAAAAAGATGACGTGGAGTTTAAAAATGTTCTGATGCCCCCGGGAACCGTGATCAAACAGTGGTATTCAAAAACAAATTTTCAGATGCAGAAAATTGAACCGGCATTGCCTATGATCGATGGGGAAAGTGCCTACCGGATCTCTATCAATATGGATGTGCCGGAAAATGAGCACTGTCTGGTCCGGCTGGTGTTTTATGACAGATATGAGATAGAAGCCGGTAGCCTTACTATCAGAGACCGGGTGACGGATTTTCGATGTCCGCTAAAGACTTACAGCTATCGCATGCAACTCATTAACGGTGGAATGACACAATTCCATTTTCATTCGATTATGATTCAGGAAATTGACGATGAAACGGACAAAGGACCTCAGAAAACTAAATAAGATTCTGCGTCGGGTAAGAAGCTTTGAATCGGCGATGCGAGAACTCTCTGACGAAGAATTGTCCCACCTGACGGTGGAGTTTAAGGGGCGGCTGCGGGATGGAGAAAGCCTGGACGATCTTCTGCCGGAGGCCTTTGCAGCAATCTGTGAAGCGGACCGCCGGATCTTAGGGATGTTTCCCTTTGATGTGCAGGTGTTAGGCGGGATTGCGCTGCATCAGGGTTATCTTGCCGAGATGAACACCGGTGAGGGAAAAACGCTGGTCGCGACAATGCCCTTGTACTTAAATGCGCTTACGGGAAAGAGTACGATCCTGGTCACGACGAATGAGTATCTTGCCCTGCGTGATGCGGAAGAGATGGGGCAGGTTTACCGTTTTATGGGACTTACCGTGGCAGCCGGTGTGCAGGAAAAAGCGGAGGAACGTTTTACGAACGATGAGAAAAAGCGGATCTATGCGGCGGATATCGTCTACACGACACACGGGGTGCTTGGTTTTGATTATCTGCTCAACAATCTGGTGACTTCCGCGGAAGACCGCTTTTTAAGAGAACTCTATTATGTGATCATTGACGAGGCAGACTCTGTGCTTTTGGACAGTGCGCAGACACCCCTTGTGATTTCGGGATCGCCCCGTGTGCAGTCTAATCTGTATGAGCTGGCGGATTTTTTTGTGACGACGCTGATCGAAGGGCGGGACTATGAAAAAGAGGAAAAGAAGGTCTGGCTCACAGAGGAAGGCATCAAATACGCGGAGAGCTTTTTCCAGATCGATAATTTTTACGGAGAAGAGTATTTTGAGATTAACCGCCATGTGATCCTTGCGCTTCGGGCGCACGTATTGTTTGAGATCGAAAAAGATTATATGATCTCAAAGGATCAGGAGCTGCAGCTTCTGGACGGAGGCTCCGGGCGTATGATGCAGGGCGTGAAGCTGCGCGGTGGTCAGCATCAGGCGATTGAAATGAAAGAAAAACTGAAGGTTTCTCAGGAAAACCGTTCGGTAGCTTCCATCACATATCAGAATTTGTTTCTGCTGTTCCCGAAAATGGCAGGCATGAGCGGAACAATCTCGGATGCAAAAGAGGAACTTTTAAACGTTTACGGTGAAAAGGTGATCGTGATCCCGCCGAACCGGCCGGTACAACGAAAGGATCTTCCGGATTTCTATTTTAAAAATGCTGAGGAACAGTTCGGGCAGGCCATTGAGCGGGCGGTAGAGGTGCATCGTACCGGACAGCCGGTGTTGATCGTTGTCACTACCATCGGTGAGACCGAATTGATCTCTGCGCTTCTGATGGAACGGAAGATCCCCCACAGCGTGCTGAATGCGAATAATGCCTTCTGGGAAGCGGATATGATCAAGGTGGCCGGTCAGATGAATGCAGTGACTGTGGCGACTGCCATGGCCGGAAGAGGAACGGATATCAAGCTTGGCGAGGGAGTCAGAGAGCTGGGCGGACTGGCTGTCATTGGAATCGGCAGAATGGCAAACACCAGACAGGAGCGTCAGGCCAGAGGAAGAGCCGGAAGACAGGGCGATCCGGGTTCCAGCCGTTTTTTTGTATCTCTTGAGGATGAGGTGGTCAACAGAAACGGCTCAAAGAAGATTGAAAAATACATTGAAGGAAAAAGACATGTCGGGAAGCATAAGATAAAGAAGCTCATCAACGGTTCCCAGACAATCGGCGAGGAATTTGCTGTCATGTCGCGCAAGCAGGCGATGGATTATGATGAAGTGCTGCAGAGACAGCGGACATTGATCTATGCCACAAGAGATGCGCTCCTCGACGGTGAGACACTGGAAAAGAAAAAGATCCTTGAGATCGCGGAAAAAAATATCAGGCGTTTTATTGCATCGCAGAAGCAGCTTGACATTCATGCCGTCAGCCGATACATTTTAGATCACATTTCGTATCGCCTGGATGATGATTTTCCGGAGCTTTCGAAAAAGCCGGACAACACAGCCTTTGACTATCTGATGAAACGTGTTCGCGAAGGGTTGGAGGAACAGGAACAAAAGCTCGGCAGCGAGGAATTTATGAATGATTTCATGCGCGTGGCGACACTGCGGGCGATCGATGATGCATGGGTAGAGCAGGTAGATTATCTGCAGCAGTTGCAGTCAGCGGTATCCGGCAGATCTTTTGCGCAGCGGAATCCGCTCTTTGAGTATCAGAAAGAGGCGCTGGAATCCTTTAACAGAATGGAGAATACCATTTTAGAAAATATCATACGGAACATATTGCTGAGCAATGTGTATGTGGATGAGGAAGAAGAACTTCGCATCCTGTTTCCATAGGAGGTAGTTATGATCTATAATTTTAATCTGGGCATTGGCTGGGCCAGCAGTGGTGTAGAGTATGCACAGGCATACAGAGCGAAGCTGCTGCGCAGTATCGGTGCAGATGCAAAATTTATTTTTACGGATATGTTTCCGAGAGATAATATCGAACATATGACGAAAAATATCGGTTTTCTGGATTCGGAGATCATCTGGTTATACACGTTCTTTACAGATTGTAAGATCGCGCCGGTTTCCTATACGCTGAAAAAGCTGGAGAGCACCTTCAGTGACCGGAATTATACATTTTCCAGGGATGGCAAGATTGCAAAATATGTCTTTCCCGGAACGAATAATTTTTATACGGTTTATATGGTGGATGAGACAAGTGATCTGGTGCATCGCGTGGAGATGGTCACTAACGGATGTCTGATCCGAAAGGACTACTTTACCTATTGCAGGATCTATTCTGAATATTATGCGCCGCTGGACAATCAGGCACATCTGTACCAGCGCAGATTTTTCAATGAAGATGGCACGGTAGCTTACGAGGAGATCACGGACAATGATGTGGTGATGTATCAGTTTCCGGACCGGTTGATCTGTTCCAAAGAGGAACTGGTGGGATATATGGTGCAGCGCCTGAATCTGACAGAAGAGGATGTTGTGATCATAGACCGGACTACAGGGATCGGACAGGCGATCATGGAAAATGCGAGTCCTGCCAGGATCGGGATCGTGATCCATGCGGATCACTTCAGTGAGGGCGGCACCGATGATCAGAACATTCTTTGGAATAATTATTATGAATATTCATTTGCGCAGCATAAACATATTGCGTTTTATGTGACAGCTACCGATGATCAGAATCGTCTGGTGCGGGAGCAGTTCCAGAAGTATCTTCATGTGACACCGAATGTGGTGACCATTCCGGTGGGAAGTCTTCCGGAATTGAAATATCCGGACGGAGAACGAAAAAAGCATGCGCTGATCACGGCGTCCAGACTGGCAAGCGAGAAGCATGTGGACTGGATCATTGATGCAGTAGTGGCTGCCCGTGAAAAAGTGCCGGACATCACGTTGGATATCTATGGCAAGGGCGTAGAGGAGGATAAGCTGAAAGGTCAGATCAGCAGACTGCACTGCGGAGATTATGTGCATCTTTGCGGCCAGCAGAATCTGGAGGAAGTTTATAAAAACTATGATGCATATTTATCAGGATCTACCAGTGAGGGCTTCGGACTCACCCTGATGGAGGCGGTCGGTTCCGGTCTTCCGATCATCGGGTTTGATGTGCGCTATGGAAACCAGAATTTTATTGACGAAGGGAAAAACGGTTATAAGATTCCGGTTCATGACAAAATGGACAGTAAGGAGCGCATTGCGAAACTGACAGCGTGTGTGATCAAAATGTTTACGGAAGATGATATGGAGGAATTTCATCGTCACTCCTATGAAAAGGCAAAGAAGTATTTAACGATTGAGGTGGAAAAAGGATGGATGAACGTATTAGATCAGATCAGATAGTATTACTGTTGGATGATTATTCTTCCGATAGTCAGAAGCTGCATCAGTCTTTTAGGCTTGCCGGGTATGAGTATCCTGCCGCAGTCATTGAGGATGACGGTTTTCTTCCGGAAGGTGTGATGTCTGTATATGGATTTTTTCTCGGAGATTTCAAGGCTGAGGAAAGTCTGCCCGGTGTACCGCGGTATTTTAACCAGATCACAGTGCCGGAATACTGGGAGATCAGCGGGAGTAACAGAAGCGGCTCCGTACATGATAAGAGCAAGGAACGCGCCAGGATCTTTTATGCGGAACCGACGCATAAACGTCTGGTAAGGATCGTAGACTGGTATGATGAACGAGGTGTGGTCCGTTCCAGTGATCACTATAATCGTTATGGAGCTTTGTATGCGAGAACGATTTTTAATGAGAAAGGGCAGAAAGTAAATAAATCATATTTTTCTGCTGACGGAAAAGAAGTGATCGTGGAGAATTTTGTGACAGGTGACATCATCCTGAACGAAGGAGAAATGGTCCGAATGTTCCGGAACAAAACGGAATTCGTGCTCCATTTTCTAAAAGCAGCAGGATTTTCACAGTACAGGGTTTTCTTTAATTCCCTTTCAACACCGTTTTTTGTATCGCAGCGCCTGAGCGCAGAGAGAAAAGAGGATGTGCTTTTCTGGCAGGAGCCTGCCAGAGATGATATCCCGGGTAATATGACGATCATTTTAAATGGACAGTCCACCCGTACGGAAAAGATCATGGTGCAGAGGCAGCGTGCCTATGAAAAGCTGATAGAGCTGGGGGCGCGCGCGGATATGGTGCATAAAATGGGATTCCTTTATCCTTTCAGCAAGGAATATACGGGAAAGCCGGAGGCGCTGATCTGTACCAATTCCGATCATATTGAGCAGTGCCGGAAACTGGCATTGGAGCTTCCGCAGATCCATTTTCATATAGCTGCCTTGACAGAAATGTCATCGAAGCTTATGAGTATGGGCGCTTACAGTAATGTGAGCCTCTATCCGGGTGTCAAGATGAGTGTCTTGGATGAACTGTTTGATCAGTGCGATTTCTATCTGGATGTCAATCATGAGTCAGAGATCGTATCGGCAGTTTACCAGGCATTTTTGCATAATCAGATCATATTTGCCTTTGAGGAAACGATCCATAACCGTGATTGTGTGGCGGAGGCACATATTTACCCTTCAAAAGACGTGAACCGGATGATCTCTGATATCAAGACTCTTTTAGCGAACAAGGAACTGGCGACTGAGCATCTAAACATGCAGCACGAAGCAGCGCTCACTGAGACAAAAGAAACATATCGGGCATTTGTCGGTTGATTGGAGCCGTTTAAATGTCATTTGAGGGCATGTTTGTTGACATGCCCTCTATTCGATGTGTAATATAGAAATATGGATATTATTTATTTGTGGCAACAAGAACACTGTGAATGATCATGCGCTGTGTATGACCGGTTCCGGTGCAGGTGGACAGCGTGAGGAAGGAATCTTCCGTGGTCGGAACGATCCCTGTATCATATTCTGCACAAGAGAGAGAATAGTCAATGAAAGACTGCTTTTTCTCTTCTGAGTGGATACCTGTATCATAGCTGATCCCATCCGGATCTCCGCGGAAGGCAGCATATATTTCGTAGACGTAGATGGTGCCCGGGGTACAGATATAAATATAAGGATTCTGTTCCCATACATCTTTTTCCACATAGGTTTTGAGTGCTGAGAACATCGTCTGATTCAGGAGGCGATGGCCGTAGAGAATGGTATTGAATTCTTCAAAGGGCTCTTTTACCCGATAGTCTGCAAAAATGGCACCGACAAGATTGGATTCACGCTGGCTGGTGTGCTCCAGATAGTACTGATTGTCTTCGTGCTGACAGATGGGATAGGAAATGTTGGTTCCGGGAATGACGATCCAGCCAATGATTTCGTCATTTACGGATAAAAGAGCATCAAAATCACAGCCTTCAAAATAGGAAAGCGCGTCATCAATCAGAGGATTGGTATCTGCGTCAGTATCAGTGTTCATGTCGTTGTCCGTATCGTCAGAGGACGGCAGAACGGGAGGTGTATCCGCACTTGAAGCGCCAGTGATCCCGAAAAGATCTTCCATCTGACTGCTTGAGGATTCTTCAGATGCATAATCCTTGAAACGCAGCCCGAGCTGGAACAGACTGACTGCCAACAGGCAGACACATGCGATGATAAATATTGTTCTGGGTTTGAAGATTTTTTTCATGCCGATTACTCCCGTCTGATCGATTGGTATTTTATCTTGCATAATTATATCATAATCAAAGGAAAAAAGAGAAATTTTTTGCAAAAATGGTTGTAAAAAGGGGAAAAACTAACCGTTTGGCTAGTTTACTTTCAAAAAATTATTGGATATAATAATTCTAGTCGCACGTAGGCAGAGTTTACTACGAAGGATTGATGCGTATGAAGATTTTTATATTGGATGATGATAGGGAATCTGTTGCTCAGGTAGAAGAATTTATAACTGAATATGCAAAGAAAATGGGTGTTACCATGCATGCTCGTGGATTCACCGATCCGGAGACTTTTCTCCAGGAGTATGATAAGAGTGAGGAAAAACCGTATCTTGTCATATTGCAGGTGGAAATGAAGAAGATGTCCGGAATAGAAGTGGCACGCAACTTGCGAAAAAAGGGCAGTTCGGTGCGATTGATCCTTATGGATGTGTCGGACAAGTATGCAATGGATGCATTTGATGTGCATGCAGACGGCTATCTGAAAAAGCCGGTCACATATCATGATTTTGCAAGTGCAATGAGTCGTTTTCGGGCACGGTTTGCCACAGAGTCTCATACGATAGAAGTACGGGCGGAACGAAGCAAGGTAAATCTACATACGGCGGATATTCTGTTTGCTGAATCTATCGGACATAATGTATGGATCTACAGTAAAGAGGCGGAGTACAAGACGCCACTTACGATGAGTAAACTAACGGAAGTATTGCAGGATGAAAAATCATTTCTGAGCTGTGGACGGAGTTACCTGGTAAATATGGCCCATATCAGTCAGGTGGAAAATGAAATGATCATCATGAATGATGGCTCAAGGATACCAATCCCGGTACGGCTTCGCAAGAGTGTCTCAGAGAAATATCGGGAATATTGCAGTGGACGGATCTAAGCAAACAGCAACGAACAAAATAAGTCCACGGATGCCGGAAAAGAGATTATCCAGCAGATTGAAAATACCGTTGGAAACTACGGTGTGGTGGCCGAGAAAGTCACGGTAAACGTTGATTTTGAAAGTAATGTCAAAGCGGATTATCTGGTCACGAACAGACAGACGGTAGGCAGCTCGGCTGAAAGCAAAGGAGGCTATTCTGATAATGATTCGGAAGAAATCTATATAGGAGATTTTGCGGATGGCGAGTATGTTCAAAACAGAATAGATAAAGTAGTACCGACAGATGTCGTGATCGGTCTTGACGCTAACCAATCAGCGCAGATTATAACAAAGGAAACAAATCCGGAAGAAAATCTGAATCCAAATGAAACAAAGGTTATCGTTACGACAACTACTGTGGAAGGTACAGAAACAATCATAACAACGAAAACGATCACTATTGCGAATAATACAGGTACGGTTTCTGCGAAGCAGAAAACGACAACTGTTGCAGATGAATTAAAAGCGGTGACAACACTTGCTGAGCAGTTAAAGAGTCAGGCAAATGAGAGCAATTCGGTTGAGGTTGTTCTTTCAGATGATAACACAGGTACAAAGACGATATCAGCAAATGAGAAAACATGTGATACCGTATATGTAGATATATCAGGACAGTCGAGTCTGTTTAATGGTAATGACGGAGCACATAATAAGATTTTTCTGAATGAAGATCAGACGGTAGTATTTAACATTACACCGAGCGGAGAAGAATTTAGCCTTGATGGTTATGTGATATATGTAGGGCAGTCAGATGCTTCTTCAAGTGAACAGCAGGGAATTCCGTCTCAGAATCAGACAGATACTCCGAAATATGCGGATCAGATCATTTTTAATTTCGGCAATTATGCCGGAAAGATCTGGGGTGGAAATAGAGGAATTGCTGCAAATATCATTGCTCCAAATGCAATCGTTACATTAGGACCTACTTCGACGGGGCAGGTTATCGCAAAGGAAGTAAGTAATCCCTCCGGTGAATGGCATTATAATGGCCGGTATGACGGCAGTACCACGGAGAGCACGACCGAGAGTACCACGGAGAGCACGACCGAGAGCATCACGGAAAGTACGACTCAGAGCGCAACGGAGAGTAGCAGCACAAGTACCAGTCAAAGCTATAGCAATAGTCAGAGTGACATTTCAAGCACCAGCCAGAGTCAGAGTGAGAGTATGGGTACAAGTGAGAGTGGCAATGTTAGTGCAAGCGATAGCACCAGTACAAGTGAGATCCCAGATGAGGATGTTCCGTTGGGAGAAATTCCGACGGAGAATCCTGATGGGGAAAATCCGGTTGATATTCCGGATGAGGATGTGCCTTTGGCAACTGTTGATCCTGACGAATTGGTTGAACTTCCGGACGATCCGGTACCGTTGGCTGATGCTAATCCCGAAACCGGTGATTCCATGACACTTACATGGTTGGGAACAGCCATTGCAGCTGTGACAGGGTTGTTTGGAGCAGCAAAGGGAAAAAAGAAAAAGGATTTGTTTGATAAAGATAAATAAGACAAAAGAGGTGTATGCCTTTGATTCAATGGGTTACACCACTTTGTTCTTGGAATGGAATGCTTGGAACGGAATCTCCGATTCCCACTTTCCACAAGAAAAAAACCATGTTATAATGAAATGAAAACAAGTAACTCGACATGATAGCGCTACATGATTTATGGAGGGTGATTTTATGAAGAAAAGAATCAGAAGTGCGGCGGCGCTGCTCATTGTTTTTTGTCTGGTACTCCTGTCAGGTAATATTGGGGTGGATGCCAAGGTGATACTTCCGAAGGCATCCGGCAAGGCAGTGAATGAGAACTCCCAGATGGTGATCGATTATTCCAACATAGACCAGGGATACGTGATGGTAAAATACAAACAGGCTACAAAGGTGAAGCTGAAGGCACAGGTGTCCTGCCCCACCGGTGTGACCTATACATACAATTTGACAGCGAAGCAGTGGGCGACGTTTCCGCTTTCTGAGGGAAACGGGAATTACAAGGTGACGGTATTTTCAAATATCTCGGGAACCAGCTATGCGACAGTAGGTTCGCAGAGTTTTACGGCTAAGATCAAAGATCCGCTGTCACCGTTTTTGATGGCGAACCAGTTCGTGGACTATACGTCCAGCACCTCATGCGTGAAGAAAGCAGCGACTCTGTGCAAGAAGACTTCCGGAGAGATGAACAAAGTAAAAAAGGTTTATGACTGGACGATCAAGTATTTTACATATGACAAGAAGAAAGCACAGACGGTTCAGAGTGGTTATCTTCCGAATCTGAACAGTGTTTATAAATCAAAAAAGGGAATCTGTTTTGACTATGCGGCGACGATGACGGCGATGCTCCGCAGCCAGGGGATCGCTACGAAGCTGGTGATCGGCTATGCCGGCTCTGCGTATCATGCATGGATCAGTGTGTATTCCGCAAAAGATGGCTGGATCGACAACGTGATCTATTTTGACGGTGAGAAGTGGAACCTGATGGATCCGACGTTCGCTTCTTCTTCAAATTCCAGCCCTTCTGTCATGAAGTTCATCGGTGACGGAAAAAATTATACAGCAAAATACGCGTACTAAAAGGATGGAAGAACATGAAAAAAATGAACTTATCCAATGAATATCTGTCTGCGTTCTGTTTGCAGATATCGCTTCTGCTTCATGCAGGTATATCCATCGGAGACGGCTTACATATGTTGTCGGAGGATGAAGAAGATGCACAGGTGAAAGAACTGCTGCAATCTATGAGTGAGCAGGTGGATGACGGTTTTCAGATCTCAGAGGCGATGGAACAGAGCGGATGCTTTCCTGACTATGTGATCTATATGACAAAAACCGGAGAGGACACCGGACGGACAGAGGCGGCATTTAAGGCCCTTGCCGATTATTACGAGGATCAGAGAAGGCTGTCTGAGCGCATTCGGAGTGCGATTCTCTATCCGGTGATCCTTCTGATCTTAATGCTTTTGATCATTGGAGTTCTGCTGGTTCGTGTGCTTCCGATCTTCCATACGGTATATCAGCAATTGGGTGGCAGCATGACCGGCATTGCAGCGGGACTGCTGCAGCTGGGCAATGTGCTTCGGGCAGCGCTTCCTGTCATCGGTGTGGTGATGGGTATTGTTGTCATTGCCGTGCTGGTCTTTTATTTTTCGGACAGCCTCCGCGCAAAGCTGACCGGATGGTTTAAAAGACGTTTTGGCGACCGGGGAATCTTACATAAGATCGGAATGGCGCGTTTTGCATCGGCGCTTTCCATGGGAATGATGAGCGGTCTTGCCATTGAAGATGCGATGCGCACAGCAATGGGATTTCATGAGGTATCGGAAAAGGTAAAAGCCGGATATGAACAGTGTATTGAAAGTCTGGAACAGGGCGAGCCGCTGGCGGAGTCGCTGAAAAAAGCGGATGTTTTTCCGGCTCTGTACTGCAGAATGCTCTCTCTTGGTGTAAAGAGCGGTGCCGGTGATGATATCATGGCGGAGATCGCGCGGAGACTGGATGATGACGCCAGCCGGTCCATCGACGGGGCAGTGGCAAAGATTGAACCGACGATCGTGATCGTTACATCGATCCTGGTGGGCGTGATCCTTTTATCGGTGATGATCCCTCTGATGAATATCATGGCATCGATCGGATAGGATGTGATAGATATGGGGATGAGAAAACACCTTTCGAAAAAGCTGGCGACGCTGGGACGGTATCTGATCATGCCGGCGCTTATGCTGGCAGCAGTTTATATTCTTCTGGTCAGTGCCGGTAATGTAAATGAGAGGCAGCAGGCGGAGAACCTAAAACAGATGGAGGACAGTATTCACAAAGCAGTCCTCAACTGTTATGCGATAGAGGGAAGTTATCCGGCTACACTGGATTATGTGGAGCAGTATTACGGTCTGCAGATCGATCATGACCGATATGATGTGTTTTATGAGGTTTTCGCACAGAATATCATGCCGGAAATTACAGTGATAGAAAAGGATACAGAGAGTTCACAATAAGGAATCGGAATATGAAAAAAGAGACAACCGGACATCACATGGATGGTGTTTATGTACTTTTGCTCTTTGCGGTTTTTGCAGGGTGCATCCTGATCGTGCTGCTGTTTGGTACTTCCGCCTATGAAAAGCTGGTGGAAAGAGATCAGGCGGCTTATGATCAGCGGACCGGGGTGCAGTATCTGGCGGCAAAGATCAGGCACAGCGACAGTACGGATCACGTATTTGTGGGAAGTTTTTCCGACCGGACGAATGTTGATGCAGATGACATCAATACCCTTTATCTCCAGTTTGACGGAGAGGATGGGGAAGCCGTTCCGGGTTTTTATACAAAAATATACTATTATGACGGCTATATCAGAGAGGTTCTCTGTGAGGAGGAGGTCGATCTGCTGCCGGAGGATGGAAATGAGATCCTGGCGGCAGAGGGGCTTCAGATTTCCGAAGACGGGAACCTGATTTCGTTTACCGTGATGGGTGAGGATGGCACGGAGAGCAGCATGAAGGTGGTATTGCGAAGCGGAGGGATGAATGATGGAACGGAATGAAAGTAAAGCTCCGCTTGTGCTAATGGAACAGGTCATCATGGTGCTGGTGTTTGCATTGGTATCTGCAGTCTGCATACAGGCTTTTGCGCTGGCGAGAACCACGTCGATCCGGATGAGTGATCGGGATCATGCCATGAATATCAGTCAGACACTGGCGGAGACGGTAAAGGCATGCAGTGGCAATACAGAGGAGATATGCGGACAGTTAGACGGTGCGATGGACGGAGAACAGCTGGTTTTCTATTATGACAGCGACTGGAAGGAAGTTTCGGCAGCAGCGGACGCATCTTTCCGGACAACCTTTGTGCCGGAAGAAAGCGATGGTTTTTGCCGGTATGGTCAGATCACTGTTTCCGATACAGCAGAGGATCAGGAGATCTTTTCAATGAGAGTGGCATGGCAGGGGGCAGAGGCGAATGAATAAAAAGACAAATATTCCGGCTCCGGTGGGCGGCAGCTCCTTGCTGGTGATCTTTTCCGTGCTGTGTTTTTCGGTTTTTTCCATGCTGGTGCTGGCAACCGTGAAGGCGGATGAGCGGTTGGCGGACGCGAGCTTTGATGCAGTTACGGCTTATTACGAGGCAGATTGCGAGGCGGAGCGTATTTTGGGACAATTGCGCGCCGGAGTTGTGGAAGACGGTGTTACCCAGAAGGATCATATTTATACATACCAATGTCCGGTAAATGATACACAGTGCCTCAGCGTGGAGGTAGAGCTCGACGGCGATTCCTATGAGATCCATGAGTGGAAACTGCAGGAGACTGCAGAATGGGAGCCGGAGGAGTATATTGAATTGCTGGATATCGAGGATCTTGCGGAGGAGTAGAAGATGGAAGTAGAAACCAGCTATTACCAGCAGTTGCTGGAACAGTATTTAAAGAAAGCGGTCGAGGACGGAGCATCCGATCTGTTTATCATCGCCGGCGGAAAGGTGAGTTATAAGGTAGACGGAGCTATACAGGAGCTTTCTGAAGAGAAAGTATTTCCGGATCAGACAAAGGAATTGATCCAGGCGCTTTATTCGATGGCAGGCCGCGACATGAGTAAATACCAGATGGATGGAGACGATGATTTTTCATTTGCGAAAGCGGGGCTTGCACGTTTTCGTGTCAATGCGTTTCGTCAGAGAGGATCTCTGGCAGCAGTCATTCGTATCGTACAGTTTGATATCCCGGATTACAGGGATCTGCAGATTCCGGAAGAGGTGATGAAGATCGCCAAAGAGCAGCACGGAATGGTCATTATTTCCGGTACGGCTGGCAGTGGAAAATCCACGACGCAGGCGTGTATCATTGACAAGATCAATCAGGAACGGGCAGCGCATGTCATTACCCTGGAGGACCCCATCGAGTATCTGCATCGCAATAATAAGTCTCTGATCAGTCAGAGAGAGATCGCGCTTGACACGCATGACTATCTGTCTGCTTTGCGCGCATGTCTCAGACAGGCTCCGGATGTGATCCAGCTGGGTGAGATGAGAGATTACGAGACGATCCGTACTGCGATGACAGCAGCCGAGACCGGACATTTACTGATGGCGACGTTGCATACCAGGGGCGCTGTCAATACGATAGACCGAATCATTGATTCTTTCCCTTCGCAGCAGCAGGAGCAGATCCGCACACAGCTGGCAGCGGTTCTGATCACAGTTGTATCCCAGCAGCTTGTTCCGGATGTGAACGGAAAGATGGTACCGGTTTTTGAGATCATGCATGTGAATAGTGCGATCAAGAACATGATCCGTGACAATAAGAGTTATCAGATCGATAATGCGATCCAGACATCGGCGGCAGAGGGTATGATCTCCATGGATCAGTCTCTGATCACACTTTTCCAAAACGGAAAGATCACAGCGGATACAGCTGTGGAGTATGCGGTGAATCCTGACCAGGTGGCGCGAAAGATCAAGGGACGCGGATAAAATGTATGGCGTACGGGGGATCAACTTCGGTTGATGCCCCGTTTTTTTGCTACTTAAATAAAAGACGTGGGTAAAATATGCATTAGATGATGGAAACTCGTGGGTGAAATATGCATGAAAGAGGAGAATCAGCAGATGACGTATGATCTGAGCGGTGTGTGGATCGGGGAAATAAAGAACAGTTATCCGATCTGGGTATATCCGAAGGTACAACCTTACCGGAAAGAGTCAAACGTATATGAGACAGAACATTTTGACGAACATGCAAAGCAAGTGCTGGAACAGGGCGGAACGGTCTATCTGACACCACCTTCTACGGAGGAAGCGCTACCCGATTCGATACAGGCACAATTTACCACTGATTTCTGGTCTGTGGGAACTTTTCCGGGACAGGAGGGAGCGATGGGGCAGCTTTTGGAGTGCCGCTGCCTGAACGGGAAACTATTGTTTTCTTCCATGGGAATTCAGAACCTGCAGCAGTATCCGGAGTGCCGGGCACTGTTGCATGCGATCTACTATTATCTGGATTCAGAGGAATTCGCACCGAATCAGCAGATCGCACCGGAGGTGTTTGAGGGATTGGTGAGATGATGGAGCAGATTGACATTGCCCTGTAAAAAACATAATATGTAGTTGTACTGAAGGATAAAAAAGGAGCATTCCTGTTAAGTAACAAATAGCCGGTTTGCAAAAAGTGAGTGCCTGCCA
>CALZQA010000063.1 GCA_945828315.1 uncultured bacterium
TCGTAAGCACTGATCGATTCGTCCATATTCCGTCCGGTCAGGATCAGGTCCATTCCGCCTGAACGGGACTTGACTAGATTTTCCAGTTCCTCATTTTCAAGAAGCCCCGCATCCACCAGTCCGAGCACCTCGTCTAAGATCAGCAGATCACACTCACCGGTCAGTAACACCTTCCTTGCAAAATTGACACCGTTTTTGATGTTCATCTGTGCTTCCTTTTTCTCCTCAGGCGACAGATTCTCATAGGACACATCGCTTTTTTCAAACTGAAACACCTTGATCTCCGGCTCCAGCTTTTTCATAAACTGCGCCTCGTCCTCCATTCTGCCCTTTAAATAATGGATCACAAACACGCTCTTTCCCTCGCTTGCGGCCTGCAATGCACGACCCATGGCGGCGGTAGATTTACCGTGTCCCTCTCCATAAAATATTCTTACAATTCCTGCATCCATCTTCATTGCCTCCCTGTTTGTGAAACGCTTTTTTAATCTGACGTCCACAACATAACTTTCTATGACAGTACATGAAAATACGAATCTTAGCAAGAATAGCACATTTTCCCAAAAAAGTAAAGTCTTATGGGTTTTTACGCCTCTAAGCAGTCAATCTTGCTGACGGATACCTCATAGGCGATCCGCTTTTCCGTCTCAAATTCATTCAATTTTTTTACATATTCACGGCTCTGTATCCTGCCCCAGATCTGAACATGCGCTCCTACCGCAAACCCTGAAGCATAACGGGCATTTCTGCCCCAGCAGATACTCGGAATATAATCGGATTTTCCGTAAGAACGGTTCACTGCGATCAGAAGATCTGCGATCTCGCGCCCCAGCGGTGTCTTTCGATAGATCGGCTCTTTGCAGATATAACCATCCAGAAAGATCTGATTGCTCTTCACATCTTCGCCCGGCTGCTCCGTAAATTCTATTTCTCTGGCAAATACAGAGAGCACCAGCCGGTTCTTCTTTTCCTCATGCCGGTTGTAGGAACGAAACTGCCCTACCACGCATATATACTGTCCCTCATAATTGCCCGTCACATCGATCAGACGCTCTGATACCATGACCGGTATGTAATCTGCGTAATTGCTCAGGCGGTTGACAGCAACCTCTACCATATAGAAGCCCTCTCCGTACACTTCATGACTGAACGTAAATCCCGATACGATTTCTCCTGCAATGACCACCTGATTGTTTTCAAATATCTTGTCTCCCATAGAATTCTCCTTTCGCTTTTGCTAATCTATTTCTATTTCGTGACTGAGTGAATCATACCAGCCATTTTATGCGAAAGTCGCAGTTTTCTGTCGATAAAATAAATTTTTTTGTATCTTTTCAAATATGCACTTGCATAATTCGCAGTTTGTGATATGATAATAGGCGGCAAAAAAAGAGAATGACATTATTTAAGGAAAGAAGGAAAACGATCATTTATGCAAACTACAAGAGACGACATTCGTAACATCGCAATCATCGCCCACGTTGACCACGGCAAAACGACGCTCGTGGACGAGCTGTTAAAGCAATCCGGTGTATTCCGTGCCAATCAGGAAGTACAGGAGCGCGTCATGGACTCAAACGACATCGAACGCGAGCGCGGCATCACTATTCTGTCAAAAAATACTGCAGTTTTTTATAAAGATGTAAAGATCAACATCATCGACACTCCCGGCCATGCAGATTTCGGCGGCGAAGTGGAGCGTGTGCTGAAGATGGTTAACGGCGTAGTCCTCGTCGTTGACGCTTTCGAAGGTGCGATGCCCCAGACCAAATTTGTGCTCATGAAGGCTTTGGAACTAAATCTTCCGGTCATTGTCTGCATCAATAAGATCGACCGCCCGGAGGCAAGACCTGCCGAAGTCATCGATGAAGTATTAGAGCTTTTCATGGACCTGGATGCTTCTGATGAGCAGCTGGACTGTCCTTTCGTCTACGCATCTGCCAGAGACGGCTATGCAATGCTCGACCTTGATGACGAGCGCAAGGATATGACTCCGTTATTCGAGACGATCATCAACTATATTCCGGCGCCCACCGGCGATCCGGATGCCAACACACAGGTGCTGATCAGCACGATCGATTACAATGAATATGTCGGACGCATCGGTGTCGGCAAAGTAGATAACGGCGTCCTGCGCGTCAACCAGGATGCGGTGCTTGTGAACCATCACGAGCCGGACAAGCAGAAAAAAGTCCGCATCAGCAAGCTCTACGAGTTTGACGGACTGAATAAGGTAGATGTCACCGAGGCAGGCATCGGATCCATCGTCGCAATTTCCGGTATCGCGGATATCCACATCGGAGATACGATCTGCTCACCGGAAAATCCTGTTGCGATCCCCTTCCAGAAGATTTCCGAGCCTACACTGGCAATGAACTTTATCGTGAATGATTCCCCGCTTGCCGGTCAGGAGGGAAAATATATCACTTCCCGCCATCTGCGCGACAGACTGTTCCGCGAGCTGAACACGGATGTTTCCCTTCGCGTAGAGGAGACCGAAGATGCCGATACCTACAAGGTATCCGGACGCGGTGAGCTGCATTTATCCGTGCTCATCGAGAACATGCGCCGCGAGGGCTATGAGTTCGCAGTCAGCAAGGCAGAGGTGCTCTACCACACAAATGATCAGGGCAAAAAGACCGAGCCGATGGAGCTGGCTTATGTAGATGTACCGGATGAGTTCACCGGAGTCGTGATCGACAAGCTGAGCCAGCGCAAGGGTTCTCTCTTAAACATGGGTTCCATCAGCGGCGGCTATACAAGGCTGGAGTTTCGAATCCCGTCCCGCGGACTGATCGGCTACCGCAATGATTTCATGACCGACACCAAGGGTAACGGTATCATCAATACGATCTTTGACGGCTATGATGAATACTGCGGCGATATCCAGTACCGCAAGACCGGTTCCCTCATCGCTTTCGAGACCGGAGAGAGCGTAACTTACGGTCTGTTCTCCGCACAGGATCGCGGTACACTGTTTATTGGACCCGGCGAAAAGGTATATGCCGGCATGGTCATCGGTATGAGTTCCAAGGCAGAGGATATTGAGCTGAATGTGTGCAAGAAGAAGCATCTGACCAACACCCGTTCCTCCAGCGCAGACGAAGCGCTGACGCTCGTGCCTCCGAAGGTACTGAGTCTGGAGCAGGCACTGGAGTTTATCGATACCGATGAGCTGCTGGAGATCACACCGGAGAGCATCCGTATCCGCAAGCGTATCCTTGACCCGACGCTGCGCAAGCGTGCAAGCTTTAACGCAAAGAACAATTAAACCCGTCAGCGTACCCTGCGCTGTGAGGGCATTCACATGTATACGACAAAGGAGGATATTTTGATGAATTTAGGTTCCCGACTAAAACACATTCTGGACGAACGCGGACTGACTGTCACCCAGTTTTCCAAGGAAGCAGGGGTTCCTGCGCAGACCATTTATGCGCTGATCAACCGTGACAGCAACAAGGCGGATATGGATATTCTGATCAAACTGCTCACAGCTTTGAATATGGATTTCTTCACCTTTATGGACGCCGAGGCTCCTGCCGGTGTAAAAGCGCCAGTTCCCGGCAAAGCCTCCGCCAAACGCCCTGCTTCAGAGTGTGTCGTGGAAAAAGTCGGAAAGACCGCACTGTATGTCAGCTCCGACACCTATGAAAAGATCCTGGAGCTGGCCGCAGATGAAGGCGTCACTGACGAAGCCGTGCTGGCTCAGGTCATTGAGGAATACATGGATCTCGGTTTCGGCTACCGTCAGAGACCGCTGCGCAGCATCCTCAGAGATTTTAAACCGAAGACCGGTCGCTCCGGGGATATGGATTCGTTCTTATTGTAAAACAAAAAGTCACGCAATGAGCGTGACTTTTTGTTTTTAATCGATTCCTTGTTGCACCTTCGCTTCTAAGATCGCCTGGTTGAGCTGCAGCATTTTCGCATCCATCATGGACACGATCTCGGAACACTCCTTTAAGTCCCGGCTGATGTAGTCCGGCGCATTCCCCTCGAATTTGTAATAGATCTTGTGCTCGAGGCTTGCCCAGAAATCCATCGCGATCGTACGGATCTGTATCTCCACCTTCGTATCTACCACACGATCAGATAAAAAGATCGGTACAGACACGAGCATGTGATAACTCTTGTAGCCGCTCTCCTTCGGATGCTTGATATAATCCTTCACAGAGATGACCGTCAGGTCATTCTGCTTTCCGATCATCTCTGCCATTCGATAAATATCCGATGTAAACGAACAGACGATGCGAATTCCCGCGATGTCATTAATATATCGCACCATATTTTCCAGACTTGTATCATGCCCGTTCCGTTTCAGCTTTTTACAGATACTCTCTGGTGATTTCAGTCGCGACTTGATATACTCGATGGGATTGTACTTGTGGATATGTACAAATTCATCATTTAAGATCTCCAGTTTTGTACCGACCTCTTTCAAAGCCGAATTATATAAAAAGATCAGCGTTTCCCAACTCTCCGCGCTGTCCTGAAAAACCTCCGCTGCCTGCATAGTTACCCCTCCTCTATCACATGGATCTCCAGATAGTCAAAATCGATCTCCTCAATAAAACAGTCCTTTGTAAACCGTGCCTTCGCATGGCGTTTGAACTCCGCGATCGTGGCATCCAGCCAGATCGGTTTGCTAAGATCAAACACACG
Source organism: uncultured bacterium (assembly GCA_945828315.1). Taxonomy (GTDB): domain Bacteria; phylum Bacillota; class Clostridia; order Lachnospirales; family Lachnospiraceae; genus W0P33-017. The sequence goes on from CALZQA010000063.1 coordinate 4,663, forward strand.
GCACGCTTCGTCTATCCCCCGAAAGATCTTATGCGTGCGCGTATCATCCGACTCGTCCTCATACGTATAGTCCCGCAGCAGGTGGTTATCCTTCATCATTTTAAACCAGATGCGCATATTTTTTGTTTCCTCCTTCGCGTACCTATCACTTATGCGGAACTGTTTCACATCCTCAATCTTTACAGCTCCGATGCATGTCTGCATTGTCTGTGGGCCTCATACATTAAAATCCCCGCTGCCATGGCCGCATTGAGACTTTCCAGCTGCCCCTCCATCGGAATCTTCAGATACGTGTCTGCCAGATCTGCTGTCTCCTGTTTCAGGCCATTACCCTCATTGCCGATCAAAAATGCTGTAGGTCCCGTGTAATCCGGTTCATCGTAATATTTTTCCCCCCGCAGATGGGCTGCATAGGTACGGACGCCTGCTTCACGCAGTGCCGTGATGGCCTCATGCAGATCCTCCGCCACATAAAACGGCATCCGGTAGATGCTTCCCATTGTGGCACGCACCGTCTTGGGTGAAAACAGATCCACTGTCTCACGGCTCATAATAATACCGGTCAGTCCTGCACCCTCTCCGGTGCGGAACATCGTACCTAGATTTCCCGGATCCTGAATATCCTCCAGCACAAGCAGCCTTGTGTGCTCCGCCTGCAGCAGGTCAGAAAACTCATACACCGGCTGCCGCACAACAGCCAGGATCCCCTGCGGCGTATTTGTATCACTGACATGCGCAAACACACTGTCGCTCACCAATTCATAGTTTATGCCGGATTTCACCAGACATGCATAGTTTTCTTCGTTTTTAAATAACTGCTCCGACACATACACTCGCTGTAATAGATCAGGCGGTGTCTCCCGAAACATTTTTACGCCCTCAACAACAAAGGCACGCAGTTCCCTACGCGCCTTTGTTTTTTTATTCAATTGTACGATCGTTTTCATCTGCTGATTCGATGTACTTGTAATCATGCCGGTTCCTATCTTGCCAGTGTGTTACAGATGTCAAATTCATATTCGTTGACACCCTTCTCCATTGCCAGCGCCTCGTCAATGTCAAAGTCCACTACCTGATTTTGCTTTAATGCTACGACACGATTACTCTTGCCTTCACACAGACAATCCACCGCATACGCACCCATTACGGAACCCATCATACGGTCTCTGGCTGTCGGGCTGCCTCCGCGCTGCATGTGACCTAAGATCGTCGCGCGTGTCTCCATTCCGGTTGCAGCCTCGATACGACGTGCCATGGAAGTAGAGTGACCGATACCCTCTGCGTTGATGATAATGTGATGCTTCTTTCCTTTTTTCCGGTTTTCTATAATGTTGTTGACCAGACGCTGCTCGTCGTAATCATATTTTTCCGGAAGCAGAACATCCTCAGCACCGTTTGCGATACCACACCATAATGCGATATATCCTGCGCCGCGGCCCATAACCTCGATGATGGAGCAGCGCTCGTGTGAAGTGGAGGTGTCACGTACCTTATCAATCGCCTCCATCGCAGTATTGACTGCCGTGTCAAAACCGATCGTGTAGTCGGTACAGGAGATATCCAGGTCGATCGTTCCCGGTACACCGATCGTGTTGATTCCGTTTGCTGCCAGCTTCTGTGCGCCTCTGAAGGAACCGTCACCGCCGATGACTACCACGCCGTCGATCCCGTGCTTTCTGCAGATCTCAGCGCCCTTTGCCTGTCCTTCAGGAGTGGTGAATTCCTTACAACGTGCAGTCTGTAAGATGGTACCGCCACGCTGAATAATATCGGACACACTCCGTTTATTCATATCAACGATCTCCTCCTGAAGCAGACCTGCATAACCTCTCTGAATGCCTTTTACCTGCTTGCCTGCTGCCAGTGCACGACGAACGACCGCACGGATCGCTGCGTTCATACCGGGAGCATCTCCACCACTGGTCAGTACTCCAATCGTTTGAATCTCTTTTGCCATAATATTTAAAACCTCCTGTAATATAATCTAGTTCCTCTTCATAAACTCTATCTTTCTTATTCTAATCTCTTTTGGCACCGTTTTCAATAGCCTTTTCGACGACTTTTACATTTTTTTCGCCAAAAATGCGGTAAAACTGCTTCAGATCAAGCGAATCCACCGACACATTCCAGTTTGCAGGCAGGCGTTTGACTGCTTTCAGACCGGATATATAGATGACGACCTCATCCTTTCCCTCACTCGTGCGCAGCATGTCATACATCTGCTGTTCTGCAGCCGCATAATCTTCTTTCGTAGAAAATTGCAGCCAGAGTTCCTTTTTGACATCAGAAAACGCGTAGATGCGCTCGCAGACGAGCTTTCCGTTCTTTTCCTCCTCCGCACTGACACGACCGGAAACAAACACCTTCGCGTCGTCCGCGATCAGTTCCCGGTATTTTTCAAAATCTCTGGGAAAAACAATGACCTCTGTCGTACCGTACAGATCCTCGATCGTGAGAAATGCCATCGTCTTATTATTTTTCGTAAATTTCACAGTCTTATCTGTGATCATACCACCGATCATCACGTGCGCGCCGTCAGGAAGCTTCGCCTCACCGGCCTCCTCATCGTAGACGAAATCCGTGGATACTGCCGTGATGTTTTTACGCCATTTTTCCTCGTATTCCTCTAAAGGATGCCCGCTGACATAGACACCCAGCACTTCCTTCTCAAAGGAGAGTAATTCTTCCTTTCCAAACTCCGGAACACCCGGCATGCGGATCTCAAATTCCTGCTTACTCTCTGCCGGAGCAAGATCGAACAGGCTCATCTGCCCCTCCACGGAAGATTTTCGCTCCTGCACCGCCTGATCCATGATCATCGGATAGATCAGTGTTTTCTGTCTGCGATTACCCTCCAGACAGTCAAAAGCTCCGGATTTGATCAGATTCTCCACCGCCCGCTTGTTGACTTCGCGGCTGCCTACACGGTCGATAAAATCTTTCAAACTGCGATAAGGTCCGCCGCACTCCCGCTCCTTCACGATCGCATTCACGACCGGCGCTCCGATACTTTTGATGGCATTCATACCGTAACGGATCGCACCGTCCGCCACGGAGAAATCTCCTTCACCCTCGTTGATATCGGGCGGCAGGATCGCGATATCCATACTGCGACAGGTCTGAATATACTCGGACACCTTCGTCGTGTTGTCCTTGACCGATGTCATGAGCGCCGCCATGAATTCCACCGGATAATAGTATTTTAAGTAAGCCGTCTGGTACGCAACCACCGCATACGCCGCCGCATGGGATTTGTTGAAGGCATACTTTGCAAAATCGATCATATCATCGTAGATCTTGTTTGCAGTCTGCTCCGAAATGCCATTTGCGATACATCCCTTCACGCCCTGCTCCGCATTGCCATAGACAAAGCTTCTGCGCTCCTCCTCCATGACTTTCGTTTTCTTTTTAGACATGGCACGGCGCACCAGATCGCTCCGCCCCAGGGTGTAGCCTGCCAGATCACGCACGATCTGCATGACCTGTTCCTGGTAGACGATACATCCGTAGGTCGGCGCCAGGATCGGCTCCAGCTGCGGACAGTCATAGGTGATCTGATCCGGATTGTTCTTTCCCCGGATATAGGCCGGAATGAAGTCCATCGGACCGGGGCGATACAGGGAAATCCCCGCGATGACATCCTCCAGATTCTGCGGTTTTAATTCCTTCATAAAGTTTTTCATGCCCGCGCTTTCCAGCTGGAACACGCCCTCACACTTTCCGGTACAGAGGGATTCGTAGACCGCCTTGTCATCGTAATCGATCCGGTCCACATCAATATGTCCTTTACCACCCTTTTCGATGAGCTTACAAGCATCATCAATGACGGTCAGTGTCCGAAGACCCAGAAAATCCATCTTCAAAAGACCCAGCTCCTCAATGGTCGTCATCGTGAACTGCGTCGTGATCACGCCGTCGGCTCCGCGGGAGAGCGGAACATATTCCTCCATCGGCAGACGGCTGATCACCACACCCGCCGCGTGGACGGAGGTATGTCTCGGCAGTCCTTCCAGTCTGCGCGACATATCGATGAGCCGGTGCACGGTCTCATCATTTTCATAGGTCGTGCGAAGCTCGGCATTCATCTCCAGTGCCTTGTCGATGGTGATGCCAAGCTCCATCGGAATACTTTTTGATATATTATCTACAAACGCGTAAGGCAGATCCATGACCCGGCCCACGTCGCGGATGACACCGCGCGCCGCCAGCGTACCAAAGGTGATGATCTGTGTCACACAGTCCTTGCCGTATTTTTCAATGACATAATCGATGACCTCCTGCCGTCTCTCGTAGCAGAAATCCACGTCAATATCGGGCATGGACACACGCTCCGGATTCAGGAAACGCTCGAAGATCAGACTGTATTTGATTGGGTCAATGTTTGTGATACCCGTCGTATATGCCACAAGGGAGCCCGCCGCGCTGCCTCGCCCGGGCCCCACCGGAATCCCGTGGGTGCGGGCAAAATTGATATAATCCCACACGATGAGGAAATAGTCTACATAGCCCATCTTCTCGATGATGTCCAACTCATAGGCAAGCTTCGGCTCCAGCTCCTGCCAATTATCCGGATAGCGCTCCTTCAAGCCGTCATAGCAGAGCTTATTCAGATATTCTAAAGATGTGTAGCCATCCGGCACATCGTAGCGGGGCAGCTTGGTGTTTCCGAACTCGATCTCCACATGACAGCGGTCCGCAATTTTCTGCGTATTTTCCAGTGCCTGCGGTACATAGGAAAAGAGCGTGCGCATCTCCTCCTCACTCTTGACGTAATACTGTCCACCCTCATAGCGCATCCGGTTTTCATCGGTCAGCTTTGCCGCCGTCTGGATGCACAACAGGATATCGTGCGCCTCCGCATCTTCGGCATAAGTATAATGGCAGTCATTGGTGGCGATCAGTCCGATCCCGGTCTCCTGCGACATGCGCATCAGCCCGGCATTGACTTTCTGCTGTGCAGGAATGCCGTGATCCTGCATCTCAAGGAAGAAATTGCCTTTTCCAAAAATGCCCTCATAGCGCAGCGCCGCTTCTTTTGCGCCTGCATAATCATCCCGTTCCAGTGCACGGGCTACCTCACCCGCCAGACAGGCACTGGCACAGATGATGCCCTCGTGATACTGCGTGAGTACATCCAGATCCACACGGGGCTTATAATAATATCCTTCCGTAAATCCTTTGGAAACGATCTTCACGAGATTGGCATAGCCGGTATTGTTCTCCGCCAGCAGGATCAGATGATAGTAACGCTCCTCTCCGCGTCCAGCCTCACGGTCAAAGCGTGAACCGGGCGCCACGTACACCTCACACCCGATGACTGGGTTGATGTCCGCCGCCTTGCATGCCTTATAAAAATCGATGACACCATACATCACGCCGTGGTCGGTGATCGCCGCCGCATTCATGCCAAGTTCCTTCACGCGGGCTACATATTCTTTTATCTTATTCGAGCCATCCAACAGGGAATACTCGGTATGTGTGTGTAAATGTACGAATGACATCCTGTTTTCTCCTTATGAACAAAAAAGGGCTGCCATAAGTGCAACCCTATTTTAATGCTGCGATCGCATCCTCAAACGCGCTGTGATCGGTTCCATAGAACTCACCTGCATCCGCTGCCGCCGCTTTGGCGGGATCGATGGGAAGCTTTGCGAATACAGGAATGCCAAGCTCGCCTGCCACCTCGTCCACATGACTCTCACCAAAAACCGGGATCTTCTTTCCGCAGTCCGGACACTCCAGGTAGCTAAAGTTCTCAACAATACCCAGTACAGGCACCTTCATCATCTGTGCCATATTGAAAGCCTTCTTTACGATCATCTGCACCAGTTCCTGCGGTGATGTCACAACGACGACACCATCCACCGGCAGAGACTGGAATACCGTGAGCGGTACATCTCCGGTTCCGGGAGGCATGTCCACAAATAAATAATCCAGCTCACCCCAGACTACATCCGTCCAGAACTGCTTAACTGCTCCTGCTATGACAGGTCCGCGCCAGATCACCGGCTGCTCCTCATCCTCGATGAGCAGATTGATGGACATAACGGGAATCCCTTCTTTGGACTCCAGCGGGATGATTCCCTGATCCGTGCCGAATGCCGTGCCGTGCACACCCAGCATTTTCGGAATGGAGGGGCCTGTGATGTCCGCATCCAGAATACCTACCTTGTAACCAGCCTTATGCATGGCACACGCCAGTGATGCCGTAACAAATGACTTTCCGACACCGCCCTTTCCGCTGACCACTCCGATCACCTTTTTGATGGAAGAATATTGATTCAGTTCCTCCAGAAATGAAGTCTGTCCGCCGTTTTTGCTGGGACAGCCCTCACAGCTTTCTCTCGTACAGCCGCTTGCGCTGCTGCATGTTTCATTCTCAGCCATTTTTTTATCCTTTCACTTTTCATTCTGATTTCGGCTTTTCGCAATGCGCACGGATGTTTTTCAGTGACTCCGTATAAGGGTACCTCGCCACTCCGTACTCGGTCACAATGCCTGTGATGAGATCCGCATCCGTCACATCAAATGCCGGATTGAATACCTTGACTCCTTCTGGAGCCATCCGCGACGCATACCACATTTCCGTCACTTCCTCCGGCTTTCGTTCCTCAATGACGATATCTGCACCGGTGGGTGTCTTCCAGTCGATGGTGGACGTCGGCGCGCATACATAAAAGGGAACACCGTAACGCTTTGCCACCGTCGCCACCACAGAGGTGCCGATCTTATTAGCGGTATCTCCGTTTGCCGCCACGCGGTCGCAGCCCACAAACACCGCATTGACCTTGCCCTGTTTCATTACCATACCTGACATATTATCACAAATCAGCGTCACGTCAACCCCTGCAGACTGCAGTTCAAAGGCAGTCAGTCTGGCACCCTGCAGAAGGGGTCTTGTCTCATCTGCAAATACATGAAATCCATAGCCACGCTCCTGCCCGAGATAGATCGGGGCTGTCGCCGTCCCGTAACGGCTGGCGGCAAGCTTTCCGGCATTGCAGTGGGTGAGAATACCGTCACCGGGCTTCACCAGGGCAAGTCCGTTCTCTCCGATTGCCTTACAGATCGCGATGTCCTCCTGCTGGATCGCGATGGATTCCTCCCGTAAAAGCTCTTTGATCCTTGCCACCGGAAGGCCGTCCTGTCTGCCCGCCCGCAAAACCGTCTGCTCCATCCGGTTCAACGCCCACGAGAGGTTGACCGCCGTCGGGCGCGAGGAATCCAGATATGTCTTGTATGTGCAGAATTGCTTATAAAATTCATCGAAATCGTCTGTTTCGATCCCTTTTGCCAGCAGGTAGATGCCGTAGCCTGCCGCTACGCCGATGGCCGGCGCGCCGCGCACCTGCAGCAGATAGATGGCATTCCAGATCTCCTCCGCCGTATGCAGCCGGAGCAGCTCAATGCGCTCCGGCAGCTTCGTCTGGTCAATGATGACAAGTGCGCTGTCCGCATCGTCAAGTGCGACTGTGTCATAGTCTAAGATCTTTTTTCCCATGATGTAACCCTTTCTTTACTGTAAATCCATAAACCGCAGCTCCGGCTCGGTCAGCTGTATTTCCAGCGCCCTGAGATTTGACGCAAAACGCTCCGGCGTGGAGGCGCTCACCTCCGCAAATACCTGAAGCGGCTGTGCCAGCACCCATGCCAGTGCCGCCTGTGCAACACTGCACCCGTGCTTTTCAGCAATCTGCTCTGTGCGGCGCAGACGCTCATAATTCTCCCTGCAGCAGTAGCCGCGGATCGCAAATTTATCGAGATAATCCGCCACATGAGAGAGCTGGTCGGAGCGAATCTTTCCGGAAAACAGTCCGTGCGCCAGTGTCGCATATGCAAACACGTTCATTCCGCAATCCTGATACCACCGGCGGCTTTCCGCCTCATGGGGGCCGGAGATAGATACACAACTGCCGCCCCAGGGATCGAGTACCTGCTCTGCAAGTCCATAATTCGGGCTGGACACGGTAAACGGCTCCAGATCATTCTGATACGCATACTCATTTGCCGCCTCAATGCGCGCAATCGTCCAGTTTGAGACTCCGAACAGATTTATTTTTCCGCGCTCTCTCAGGTCATTTAACACCTCTATGATCGGTCCCACCGGCTGCGTCGGGTCATCCCGGTGCAGCAGATAAATATCCACATGATCCGTCTGCAGCAGTGCCAGCGAACGGGCGATGTCTGCCTCGATGGCTGCCGGACTCACACGGGGCACCGTCGTATCCGGCAGCGGATGTGCGCCTTTGTCCACCAGTATGATCTTTTCACGGTTACCTCTCTTCTGTATCCAGTCACCAAGCGATTTTTCCGCCATGCCATAGGCACGCGCCGTATCAAAACAGTTTACGCCGCCTGCAGCCACTGCATCCAAAAGCTCTGTCGCATCCTTGCCCTCCATCATAGCAGGTGTCGCTGTTCCAAATACAATGCGCGATACCGGCTGCGCAATACCTTCAATATTTTTATAGATCATTTTTTCACTTCCTTTGCCGTTCGGCATTCAAAGAATACCACAAAACACATAAAAGCACCACATAGAAATTATACTCTATCAGAGCATATTTTTCTACATGGTGCACAAAAAATTCACAATTTTTATATTTCGTTTATACTTTTTTAACAAATACAACTAATTTTTTGCTGCAAGCAGTTTTTCCACACTGGCAAGTTTGACACAGCAGATGAATACCTTGGCTGCCATGACCAGTTCCTCCATATTGGGATAGGAAGGTGCCAGGCGGATCACAGCATCTTCAGGATCCTTGCCGTAAGGGAACGGTGCTCCCGCTCCGGTCAGCACGACACCTGCGCCCTTTGCCAGAGCAACGATACGCTTTGCGCAGCCGGGCAGTGCGCGGAAACAGATAAAGTAACCGCCGCGCGGGCTGATCCAGCTTCCGATACCCAGAGGGGTGATCTCCTCTGCAAGCATCTCTTCCACCTTTTCAAACTTCGGCCGCATGATCGCCGCATGCTTCATCATATGGGCATCCACACCTGCACGATCCTTTAAAAACTTCACATGGCGCAGCTGATTGAGCTTATCATGACCGATCGTCTGGATCGTCATGATCTTTTTTACATCCTCAAGATTTTTCTCAGACGCTGCCATGGCAGAAATTCCGGCTCCCGCAAAGGTGATCTTTGATGTAGAAGCAAACTCCAGCACGCGGTCGGGATTTCCCGCCTTTGCGCACTCATCAAGAATGTTCAGGATCTTATCCTGTTTTTCAGGCTCCTCGTACAGATGATGGACACAGTATGCATTGTCCCAGAAAATACGGAAATCATCCGCTGCCGTCTTCATTTTTGCAAAACGGCGTACAACCTCGTCCGAATAAGAGATACCGGTAGGATTTGCATATTTTGGTACACACCAGATACCCTTGATGAGCGGATCGGATGCAACCAGTTTTTCCACCATATCCATGTCGGGACCATCCTCATTCATAGGAACATTGATCATCTCAATACCCAGACACTCTGTCACGGCAAAATGTCTGTCATAGCCGGGCACCGGACATAAAAATTTGATCTTTCCCTGCTGTCCCCATGGTTTACCACCACACACTCCATGGATCATTGCCCGTGCAATGGAATCGAACATGACATTCAAACTGGCGTTGCCGAACACGATCACCTGCTCCGGTTCGCACTCCATGATCTCTGCCATGAGCTTTTTCGCCTCCGGCAGTCCATCCATCTCTCCATAATTACGGCAGTCCGTACCGTCCTCGGCCAGGCAGCTGCTCTTACTGTCTACAAGATCCATCATCGGCATGGAAAGGTCAAGCTGTGCGCTCTCCGGCTTTCCGCGCGCCATATTCAGCTTCAGGCCGGCCTCCTCAAAGCCCTTGTATTCCTTCTGCAGCTTTTCCTGCTCCTGAAGTAATTCTTCCTTTGTCATCTGTTCGTAAGCTTTCATTGTTCTTCCTGCTCCTTTTTCCACTGTTTCACATGATCTAAATAATTTCGGATCGTCTGCTCATATCCATTGTCAGACGGCTCGTAAAAAACCTCATTTTCCAGCCCGTCAGGCAAATACTGCTGCGCCGCATAGTGATGAGGATACGCATGCGCATATTTGTATCCGACGCCATGCCCGAGCTTGCCGGAGGATTTGTAATGTGCATCTTGCAGATGCACCGGCACCGGCGGGGTCTTCGTGTGAGCCACCACATCCATCGCCTTGCTGATCGCCTCGCACGCCGCATTGCTCTTCGGCGCACTGGCAATATAACTGACCGCCTGAGATAAAATGATCTGTGCCTCCGGCATGCCGACACGCTCTACAGCCAGCGCTGCCGCCGTCGCGACCTGCAATGCCTGCGGATCCGCATTTCCGACATCCTCCGACGCGCAGATCATCATACGTCTGGCGATGAATTTTACATCCTCTCCGGCGTACAGCATCCGCGCCAGATAATAGACCGCCGCATCGGGGTCTGAGCCGCGCATGCTCTTTATAAATGCGGAGATCGTATCATAGTGATTATCTCCGTTTTTATCATATTTTAATACACGCTTCTGGATACACTCCTGTGCCACTGACAGCGTGATATGAATCTTTCCATCCGCCGCATCCGGCTCTGTCGTGAGCACGCCCAGCTCGATCGCCGTCAGCGCAGCCCTTGCATCACCGTTCGCCACATCTGCGAGGAACTCTTCCGCATCCGGATCCAGCACAGCTTTGTAGCTTCCCATTCCCTTTTCCTTATCTGTGACTGCTCGCTTTAACAGCGTGCGTATATTTTCTTTTGACAAGGGTTTCAGTTCAAAAATGATAGAGCGCGAAAGAAGCGCTCCGTTCACCTCAAAATAGGGATTTTCCGTGGTCGCACCCACAAGAATGACTGTTCCGTCCTCCACAAACGGGAGCAGATAATCCTGCTGCCCCTTGTTAAAGCGGTGGATCTCATCAATAAACAGGATCGTCTTCTTGCCGTACATCCCCTGATTGTTCTTCGCCTGGGC
>CALZQA010000064.1 GCA_945828315.1 uncultured bacterium
TAAGTGTGAGGGTTAGTTTATGAGCACTGTCGTAGGGGCATCCCTGTGTTCCACCCTTGGTGCAGTATGCAGTCAACTGATTGCCCTGCGCCCCATAAGTCCAGTTATGGGTGTGTACCGGAGTGATCGGAACTTCTTTCGTCGCTGTCTTGTAATCCACATGGTAAACAGCGACCTTCTGTGCGTCACTAATCTTTTCTGCCGGAATCGTAATTTCAAAATACTTACCGCATACGTCAGACATATCTACGTCATCCGTCTTGTCATTCCCATAATCAACGATCAATTTCTTTGCCGCATTGCTGTCTCCCCAATATCCCGTAACCTTCACAGTTCCATCATCCTGTTTGGTTGCCTTCAGACTTCCGATCAGCGTGGAGAAGGTGATATTATCCAGAAAGTTTCCACCGGAAAGAAGACTATCATCTTCTCCGTTCTTTTGCGATGATCCATCTGCACAAAAGGCAAATCTCGTCACATCCTGCCCCTCCGGAACCACATAGATACCGGCTGCAGTACACCACGTACGAGTGCCTTTGGTTACGGACAATCCCTTTAATTCATCCAAATTAGCACGAGCAGAAGATCCGCTGACGACACCTCTTTGCGTATCAGGATCATATCTGTATTCTGCCTTTCCGTCATCAACAATGTGTGTATTAATCTCATCTTTCACACCGGTTGCCGCAACGATCTGTCCGTTCTCAATCTCCGGTGCGCCAATCGTCACATACATTCTTTGTTCCTGAAATCCATGATTTGCTCTAGCTGAATGCTGCAGTGTCCATTTGATGACATCTCCACCTTGCGTAGACAGATCCTGATACAAAGCGGCGGGATTCGTGGTATTCATTTCAATGAAATAACGACCATTTTCCGACAAATCTCTGTTAGTCCTTTCGCTTTCAGCAGGCATTTTACCTTGTTCTGTAGGCCAGACCTCAAACAGATTCCCTTGATACGGATTAATTTCAGTCGTATTCCATCCCTCATCAACACCTTTCCGTATAGATGAAGTAATTGTCTTGTCTGACCCCAACGACGTATCCCTCGTCTGCTGGGTGTATGTGACACCATTGTACACATAGTCTATCCATGGAATGTCTTCAAAATTTCCATTTTTGATCTGTGTTACTTTATTTGTGGTAACAGCTGCCGCTGTTGCTATAAGAGCTGACGATGTTCCTGTGACATTGTTCGATTCTGAGCTTGATCCTTCTGCATACGCAGTGATCGCGCCCTGCGGAAGCACCAGCGAAGAAAACACCATAGCGAACGCCACCGCGCTGCAAAATACCCTTCTTATCATCATACCTTTCATTGTTTTCTTTCTCATTGCAAATACCTCTCTTTCTGACTTCATCGTCACATCCAACTGCATCCTTCGGTTTATTCTTATCAGATCGAACGCATTTATTTCCATACTCCATATTTCACACATATTTTTTCATCATTCGTTCATATGTTACTACCATAAGACAGACAAAAGTTGGACAGTATTCCCTCATTTTCTCAAAAAATACCGCCCTGCCCGTTTTCGCGGACAAGGCGGTATATATGTCTGTGATTTTTCAGTCTGCCTGCTCGATGATAAAAATAAAACCTCTATTTCTTCTACATTTTCCGGCGTTTCTTCCCACTGCGCCTGTAATATTCTTCCTTATCCGCATACATGCGTTTGTCTGCCAGATCCTTCATCTCATCAACGGTCAGATCTGGGTGTTCTTTGCATACAACCAGCCCCTTTGAGATCGCCAGTTCGCACGGATAACTGCATTTTACACAGCCAACCAGCCGATCCAGCGTCTGCAGCACATCCCTTTGCTTTTCCTCACTGCATGTCAGCAAGGCAACAAACTCATCGCCACCGGTCCGGTATGCTCTTCCAAGCTCACCCACAGCTGTCTGAATACATTTTGCTGCTTCTATGATCAACTCATCTCCCGCCAGGTGTCCATAGGTATCATTGGCAGTCTTCAATCCATTCACATCCATCATCAGAATGCTGACCGTGCTTACCCTGTCATTTTTCACAAGATTCGCACAGTCTTCTTCAAAGGCACGGCGGTTAAACAGTCCGGTCATATCATCGGTCAAAGAGATTTTTCTTCTTTCCGCCAGCTCTTTAGAAGCCTTCCGTTCACGCCCGGACATCACGAAAAAGACGATTCCCATCATCAGCAGTCCGATGAAAAATATGATGATACTTCCAGCCGTGATCTCGATCACATTGATCTTATCCGGGTTCAGATCCTCTACAACCAGATACCAGCCCAGCTCCTCTAAATATTTGATCATACGGCTGGAATCGGCGCCGGACTCATATACAAATTCATCGGAACCGATCTGATCCAGACCGGAGATCTGCAAATGATCCCGTTCGATACGTGCGGCATCCGAAGCTACCTGAATGCGTCCATCCTGATCGATCAGACTAATACGCAGGTTATATTTGATCTCATATCTTTTCAAAAACCTCTGTAGATCCTTCATCTCCACGCCAACGCCGCACACACCCAGAAGGTCTCCGTTTTCGTCAAGGATCTCATGATTCACAAAAACCGACAGTATCCACTGATTCGCCTCGTCCGTATCCACATTCAGATTAAATGTCTTGTTGCTCTCTAGAAATTCTTTATACCAGATATCATGAGGATCCTGTTCCACATCTACATATTTGCTGATCCCGTTATAGGTATAAAATGCCCCGGACTGATCACAGACTGCAAACACCATCTGATAATCAAAACCATTTCTGATCGAATCCAGATATATGGATATTTTATCTTCTACCGACGCTGGCGAAGTCTTCTGTCCCAATTTCATATACTGCAGCAAGGTATAATCATTTGACATGGTTCTGGACACAACGATCGGCTCGATAAATTCGCGCTCCACGCTCTCGCTGACCATATGAGCCAATAACATACTGTCACCTTCTGAGTTTTCGGAAGACATCCTCTGAATCGATAATATGCATGAAAAAACAGATGCACTCATGATGATGGTCATGATGACAAATAAGATGATCACATTCAGGGATCTCCGTTGTTTGATTTCCTTTGTTTTACTCCACTCAAACAGGTATGCCACCAGCATGAAGGACAATGCAATGGCAATTCCCAGATTCGTTATTGATATCCCGTAAATGAACGTCTGGACAATGATGGCGATCAACGGCTCAAACGTAAACAAAAGGAGCGCCGCAAACATGGTTTTTTTCACAGATCTGCGATAACGGATACACATAGCACCGGCGGTCAAAATGCATGCAACATTAAAAATTGTATAGACATACCACCCTGTATTCCTGTGATAATAGTTTGCATCATCAAAATAGTACATCCATTTTGTGAACAGATTCGTGAATAAAATGATCAGACTCAATACAATGCAGGCATTTACGATCCGGTCATACCATTTATCCGGTGTCACACCCTTTTCCGCGAGCAGTTCATACATATAACGTATGAACTGACGTATCAGCACCAGATTCAGAAAAAAGACCACAAAATTCCCGATTCCGGTCATCAACCGGCTAAACCCATCTGTATTTCCTCTGAATATGTATGCAGCAGACTCTGAGAAAAAGAGAAAAGCCGTTGAAAAAAACATCCATTTCAGCTGCTTCCAGCTGTTTCTTTCATGCCCATTCATCAGTATGAGCACTGCCATCATAAGACAGATAAATCCACAAAATATCTCTATGGTAGCCTGTGTTAATTCCAAATTCGTTATATTCATAGCTAGCCGTTTTTCACTCCCATCAGATCGAGAAAATCATATTCCTTCGATTCTTCATCTATAATACTACCCAAAGGCGGACAAAAATTGGACATAACATGCTTCTGTAACAGCGGACCTGCTCCCTTCAGGAAACCTCCGAGATCCTTCAGTTCCAGAATCGGACCCGAATTCAACATCTCTCCAATGGTATCAGTGATATCCTTTACCATGCTTTGCATGTCTTCTTCAATGTTCTGCTTTGTCATCCGACCGGTCAGCACATCCTGCGCGATCCGCTGAACCTGCTCCGTCGGTGTCGTGTCAAAAAACGTGCCCGTAAGATCCGTCTTTTGCGAAATGACCTTGAGACAGATATTACGCATGCGTCTTTGCCGCGAACAGATCATCAAACCCGCCGGAATATCCTCACCCGCCTCCTCATTCTGCAACGTAGCGATCAATGCAAATGTGTTTGGAAAGTCCAGCCGATCCATCATCATCAGTGGGTCCATATCCAGAAAGAAATCTTTTTGTTCCCTGGTCATACGTGAAATTTTCATCTGCTTTTCTTACCCTTTCTGTTTTTCTCCGTTCGTAATTGCCACGAACTTCATAAATATGTTTTCTCACTTTCTATTTCTCGCTGAACTGCCGCAGTGACCGTAGAAACATCCCTGACAGGTATTTGGATCGTCACTGTCGTTCCCTTGCCGGGATGGCTTTCAATATGCATCGTTCCACCGATCATTTGCTCAATCCGGAAACATACATTTCTGACCCCGACTGCACCCTCGCGTACCGGCTTCGTCTGATCAAAGCCTGCACCGTCATCGGTAATGGTAACGGTAACCGTATCTTCGCTGCGCCTGGTGGCTACAGTGATCGAACCCTGCTTTTGCATCTTGTCAAATCCGTGATAAATCGCATTTTCCACAAGGGGCTGGATCACCAGCGGCGGGATCAGAAAATCCGTTACCTCCAGTTCTTCCTTAAAACAGATCTCCTCATCATAATGGATCTTTTCCAACGCGATATAATCACGCAAATGATCCATTTCCTGCTCAAAAGGGATCAGCTTGTCATTTTGAAGCACGTCCACGTTGCTGCGCAGATAGCGCACAAAGCATTCTACCGCATCATTTGCCTTTGATGCATCGTGCTGACCGGTATAATTAATGGCAGTCAGCACATTGTAGATAAAGTGCGAGCGGATCTGACCCAGGGATAATCTCACACGACTCTCTCTCAATTCCTCCGCCAGACGTTCCTCCCGGATCGCTGCAAAATAGTTCTTCTGTATCTGCTTGATCTCCCGTGCAAGAAAGATCAGTAAAAGCACCGTAAATGCGATTTTCCCAAGTATCATGCGCTGCCACCAGCATGTGAAACAATTGACGATCTCTGCCAGGATCGCCGCATATATAAGACACCCTCCCCAGAGTGACAGACGGATTTCGCCTCTTCGATTTCTCAACTGATACACACACAGGAACGCCATCGTTACCACAAGTACCACATGGATCATCGTCCAGGGCAACATCATTCCAAACAATGTCCGGCCGGTCACAAAAGCGACGAGCATAATAGCTACATCCGTGACCGCGCTTACAACCGTAATAATAGTTGCCAGCTTTTTCGTTTTTCCTGATAAATAATAGCCGGTCAGTGCAAACAATTCGAATACAAACAACATCAGAAAAATCTGTCTGGCATAAGAGTTCACCACATACAGTTGATTTGACAATGAGATATCCAGTGTATCAAACATCACAAAACCGCCGGCAAACAACACCAGAAGCCCGCCGGACATGTACACGCCTACGCTTTTTCTATGCTGGGAGAAACCGGCAAATGCCATACCAAACAGCACCAGTGCACAGATCACCATTCCCAAACCGGCAACCCAATATGGCTGTGTCTGTTTATCCAGATAACCCTGAAGTTTTTCCGGAGTAGCCGGAACGATCATACGCAAAAATTCATTATACGCATCCGCATTTCCAAACCGATACGGATTCTGAAGTCGGATCTCAACTACATCCCCTGCTCTCATTTGAGGTGTTGCCCATGTGACCCACGCTTTACTGCACAGATCCCGGATCAGTGATTCCGTATACGGATAGCCTCCATAAACCACCTCTCCATTGACTGATATGGTCATCATGATATAGTCGAGATAGCAGCTGATCTCCGTTCCCTCTGTCAGATATGCCTGATCCTCTCCGAAGGTTCCCCGCAGTATCAATTCTCCATCCAGTGCATTCAGCTTCGTATCCTCATCCAAAGTCTGCCACTCACTGCCGCCGATACGATAAGAACCCTCGAAAGTGAGAGGAAGAATAAATGATGGCATCGCCTGCTGGCTCTGGCGGTTTACAACTACAAGCAGCATAAGCGCCAAAAGAAGCAGTACGATGTGTATATAACATGGGATGTATGAGAATCGTTTTGATAATGGTTTTGATGAGCGCAAGCCACCGTTCCTCCTGTGTATTGGTCTGGATCCATGTGAAAGACAGCACAAGATCAGTTTTAGTTTAGCACGGTTGCTATCTCAGCACAAGAAAAACCAACAGCCGGATATTTTTTCCACTGTTGGTTTATTCTCTCATTATGATCTGCTGGCCGTTTCTACGAAAATTTCTCCGCTCTCATTGACAAACAGATCCATCACTACGGTGTCCTGCACCTGTTCATCCCAGGCATCTGTATATTGCAGTGCGATCTGTGCATCTCCAAGTTCTTCCATCGCCCCACGCAGGGTGATGATGTACATTCCATCCTCGAGTTTCTCGTCTTCGACTTGAATGACCTTTTCATAGTGGTTCTGCATGATCCACTGATAAGCATCATCGGACGGATCTTCCAGTTTTAAGACAACCCGATAACCGTCCTCCTGAAGTTCATACCAGTCCGCAGGCTGCGCACTCTTATCATTTGCTTCCCAGTCAATCGCCGCTTGATCTTCCGTTTCTGCCATTTTTACGTATACCGTCACCTGATCTTCCTGTGTGCGGATCTCATCCATCGGTTTCGTGCAGTCCGGATCACTGTACAGAGTATATTCCGTATTGCTTACGACACTGACATAGGTGCCCTTTGCAACCCGGAATGTCTGTGTCTCTTCCTTCTCCTGTCCCGGCCAGAAAACAACGGTCAGCTCACAGCTGTCTTCCGCATCTGAAACTGAGATGCGGGCCACGCCGTCACTCACATAGGGCTCATCATAAACCGGTGTGTATTTATCAACCGATAACAGTGTTCCCGCTTCGTCATACCAGCTGTCCTCGCGGTACAGGATCAGCTTTGTATCCGGATCCACGTAATACATTGTATCATAGTAGTTGCCAGAATCCTGATATTTCGTGCGGACCATCAGAATGATCGCGCCATCCTGGGTGGAGATATCCGTGATCTCCTCCGTCTGATCCGGGTACAGATCCTGCATCCACCGCTGTGCTGCCCAGTACTGATACTCGTCGGAAGGATAGACGGTCAGCCAGCGGGCATCACCGCTTGAATCCTCCTGATAGTTGTAGCTGGCTCCCGGCATGTCCTCTGCCTCATAATCCGAGGTATAGGTTTTATTTCCCGATGCATCTGTCATGACCGCATCATACCACAGTTTGCCTTCATAAAAAATAAACTGGGCCTCTACCGTGGACTGCAGGTTTTCATCCGCATCATAGTTTTCCCACGTAAATCCAAGGCTCTCATGCTCCTTCATGAGCGCGGTTGGACGGTTGGCGGCACGCAGCTCCTCCATGGTGATATCCGTGTTTTCCACCAGATAATCGGAATCGTTGTATTCGGACTCCTCCGCAGCACCCTCTCCGTCAGCTGTTTCTTCCTGCGCCTCCTCCGGTGCCTCTGCCGGTGTCTGTGCTTTTGTTCCACATCCGGCCAGGCCCAGCACAAGTGTCAGTCCCAGCAGACAGGCTATTCTCTTTTTCATCTGATTCATCCTCCTTAACAAATAATTTATTTTCATCTAACCGAAAAGTTCTCGCGTACAGCTTTATTCCCGTAGTTTTTCCCGACGCCAGAGCTGCTGGATCGCATGGAGACGGTCTTTCAAAAAATACAGTTCCTTTTTCGTCAGCGCATGGCACAGTCTGAACTCCAGAAGCTCCGGGCTGATGTCATCCAGTCGGTCGTGGGCTTCCTCAGACTGCTGATTTAATTGATCCACATTCTGATTCTCTTGAAACCATGCCTTTACCACATCGCGGATGATGCCGTGTCTGCGCCACTGCTTAAATCCGCTGCCCACCAGGTCGAACTTAAACACGGTTTTTCCCTGAGACACCAGTTTTGTTCCCCGGGAATGGTGCAGCTTCACGGTGCGCTGTTCTTCCGATTCCCCGGTTTTGATCCTCGTTATGTTGTCATATACCTGATCCCCCAGCACCGATGTAATGACCTCATTCATATGCCTGATGGTATGGCTTTTTGCATGAGGTGCATGAATGATCTGTTCATCTCTGTTTCCAACTCCCATGTTACTGCCTCCTTACTTCCCCGTGGCGCACGACCAAAGGCTCCCTGTCGGGAAACATTCGCTCTACCAGCACAGCCGCATCACTTCTGCACACAACATGCATGCTTGGTCTCCCATTCACTCAGGAAATCATCATAAACTTAGAAAATCCAGTCGCGTCAAGCGCATTCATGACCTGACATCGGACACCGGTCAGCCGCATCCTGCCCTGTCGGTTCATCCTTCGCTGGGCGATCAACAAGACAGACAATCCTGCCGAGGAGATATATTCCAGACCGGTCAGATCGATATTGAGTTCCCTGAGTTCGTGATAGGACTGCTCCAATTCATGTTCAAGCAATCGCGATGACTGTGCGTCCAGACGTCCTTCTAACGCAACATCCATTGCATCACCAAAACGCTCTTTTTTGATGACCATAAAAATCCCCCTTCGCATAAGTGTATCAATCCACAGGCAAATGAATCAACACCTTTGTACCTTTTCCCAACTCTGAGCTGATCTCCATTGTGGCACTGCACTGTCCCCAGAGCCGTTTACGTACATTTTCAATACCAACACTTTTTATTCTGTTATCTTCCATATACGATCGCACATCAAAGCCCACTCCATCATCCGAGATCATGATCTCGTGCGCTGTCTGTGTACGCCTCGTGCGGATCACCAGTGTTCCGCCGTTATCGGATTTTGCCAGACCGTGCTGCACCGCATTCTCCACCAGCGGTTGAATTGTCAGCGGCGGCAGCATAAAACCGTTGTCACTGATATCATAAATCACATTTAATTCATCTCCCATGCGCAGCTTTTCCAGTTCGAGATACCGCTCCACATGTCGCAGTTCTTTATCTAAAGGCACAAGCGAACGGCTAATCAGCGAATCCATATTTCCCCGGAGAAATAAGGAAAAATCACCCAGCGCCCGCTTTGCAGTGCCAGAGTCCTTGTCACACAGATACATGATCGTATTCAGTGTATTATATAAAAAGTGGGGCTGGATCTGGGAGATCACAACCTGTATCTTCATGTCGTTGATCTCGCGTTCCTGCTCCACCACCTGTTTGGACTGACCGATGACAACGGCCGCAAACAAAAACATCAGCGCAACGGTATCCAGGATCTGAAGCATGGATATCCCATAGAAAAACGATTGCCAGATGATCGCACACAAGGGCATGAACAGATAGACATACAACGCGATCAGCTGTCCCTTTTCGAAGCTTTTACGGTAGCGTATCAACATCCACCATTCTAAAAACATTCCGAAAAATGCAAGAACATGGGACAGCAAGAACCAGTCCGCGCGCACATAACGGTTCGATTCATCAAAGCGGTAGATCAGCGGATAAAACTGTGTGATCAAGATCAATACCATTCCGGTAAAGGCGATGCCGCAGGCCACCGCCAGCTGCGGTGATCTTTTTCTTCGGATCCCGATACACGCGCACAGATAACCGGTGAAAAAAATGATCATGGAATAATTAAGTACATATACTGCCGCGTTGCTGATGCGCACCATGTAATAGCCCACCGTGGTCATATTTCCGCGATACAGCCATGCCAGAGCGTCAAATAGCAGCACCAGAGCCTGCACGACAAACAATGCTGTCAGCCACAGCATTTTTCCCTTCTTCTTTTCTGCGGAAAGATATACCGCTGCCGCCGCCAAAAGGCAAAACAATACACCCCATATTTCAAATGCAACGTGCACCTGCCAGTTTCCTGTCATCTGCCTTTCCTCCAATTGTTCTAGTGATCGGTTCCGTGTCTCTTATTTGACGCAAATTCCAAACTGCCATGGGTCACCTCCGCCCAGCTGTACTGGGACATATATTCTCCGCGATAGGCATTGATCGCATATGCTTTTCCAGCAATCCAGTCATAATAATCACAATCGATCAACTCCGTATTGACTCCACAGCCACCCCACTTGTTCACGAGTACCTCTGCACAATCCGCCTCCTCAAAGGCAGTCTGGAGATCCTTTCGAAGCTTTTGAATGTAGGACGAATGTGATTCGTCTGATTCCCAGAGCACGCTCATCAGTTCTTTGTTCGTGCATACAGCACCTTCTCTGTCGATCAGGTAGGCAAACAGCTCTTTTGTCTTTTTGTAACGAAAAGTCATCGGCTCTCCATTCAGGTACATCTCAAAATTACCAAAGGTCTTCACCTGAATTTTCTTACTGCTCTTCATCTTTACCGGATGACGCAGATTATCCAGTTCCTCCTGTATCATATCCGGAAAGATGGGCTTCATCAGATATCCGCTGGCATGTATGGAAAAGGCTTCTCCCGAATACTCACTGTACCCGGTAGTGAATATGATATTTGCCTTCGGATGAAGACGTTTGATGCGCTTTGCCAGCGTAATGCCATCCATCTCCTTCATCTCGATATCTAAAAATGCGATCTCGCAGGGCTTCTCCTGCACTGCCTCCAGTGCCTCTGAAGGCTTGCGAAAACCCAAAACCTCTGCCTCCGGAAGAAGCTGTCTGATCTGCTCCACGATGGAAGCCAGAGCCAGTTTTTCATCATCAACTGCCAGTATTGTCATTCTTTCTTCTCACTTTCCTGTGCCAGCAGTCCGTTCACCTTGTTCTCACGGTAGCTTGCAACCGCAAATCCGATCATATTCGCACAGCAGCCGACTGTCGCCGTGCCTGCCAGCATTTTGCTCGCGAATGCACCGCACATGCCGGCGGTCGCTGCCGATACCTGCACCAGCGGACTCGCACCAAGACGCTTTGCGGTTCCGATACCGATACCCGCTCCCGTCATGGCGCTGGCCAGTTTGCCGATCATAAACAGATAAGTGCCGATCGCACCGGGGATCAGACCGCCGATCTGAACAATGATCGTGCCGATGATCAATGTTGCGAACAGACCGCTCACCATACCGCCCAGTCCGTCTATAAAGATTTCTTTTCCCAGTTTTTTCCAGAATTCCTTTGTCATAATACTTCTTCCCTTTCAGACAGCCTTGTTATTGTCTTGTCTAATGTTTTCTTTCGCTTTTGTTTATCTGCATACATTCGGCTGTCTGCCTTTTCAAGAAGTTCATGATAATCCGCACTCTCCTTAAGGAACGCATATCCAACAGAAAAACGGACCGGAAAAATCTCCCCGTTTTTCGGCGCAAGCACAGTCTCACTCCGAATCGTTTTCAGCCGTTCGATATATGCCTGCAGTTTTGAGTCGTCCTTTACTCCATAGATAAACATTGCAAATTCGTCCCCGCCCAGACGCGCAATGATCTTATTTTCTGCCTCAACCGTCCGCAGCGCATCTGCCATCCTGCAGAGATAGCGGTCACCTGTTTCATGTCCGTAGGTGTCATTGACTATCTTCAGATCATCCGAGTCCACCATAAGCATCATCGCGTGCCCCAGCTTCTCCGGCTCCTGAAACAACTGCTCCATCTGCCGATAAAAGAAATAACGGCTGTACAGCCCCGTCAGCTCATCCCGATCCAGCTTAAGCTCCAGTTCCCGGTATTTGCGAACTTCCTCGGTCTTATCAATGATCAGTCCATACCGGTCACTACCCTCCTCAAACGAAGTGATCTGTATATAGCGATCAGGTGTGCCGGGCAGAATGTACAGATTCTCCATATATTCTGCGGGTCGTGTCTTCAGATCCTCCATCCAACGCTCAAACTGCTTAAAATCACTAAACAGCCGATCCGCCTGTGCCCCGTCTGCACCGATGATCCGTGCCAGCCTTCTGGTCGTGCGAACACCGCTCATATGCACATTGTACTCATAAACACCCATCGGAACTCCGGTCACCTCGATCAGTCTGGAGATCTTCTCCGTTGATCCAAGCAGGCTCTGTACCATATAGTTGATATGCCCGCTCAGCTCCTCAAATTCCTTTGTTCCCTTTACATCAACCCGTTCCGAAAGGTTACCGTCGGCGATCAGCGACAGTTTATCATTGATGTGATCGATCGAGCCTACTACATTTTTATCAAGATAGCGGTAGATATAATAGATCACCAGTAGCAACGCTATCACCATATAGATCACCAGACGGATATTTCCTTGCGTCAGATTCCGGTACAGTGCGGTAGCGGTACACACGCGTCCGAGGATCATCGTATCATTTTTCCGGAAAACACAGTAGGAAAAACGACCGCCAACATAGGAATGAAAGCCCTCATCCCATTCTTCCAGGCGATCCACGGAAATGCCGATAGACTCCAGATTTCTTCCCACAAACCGCCCGTTTGTACTACCGATGATCTTGTAATTGTCCGGATCGACAGCAAAAAGCGTATCTCCGCCCTCATGTGTCAAAAGCGAAAACAGATAGGCGATCTCATTCTTCTCTGTCTCCGCCTGAAAGCGCTCCGGTGCCAGACCGCACTGGACAATGTAATCCCCGCTTTCCATCCAGACAGCCGCATACTGCATCGCCTTATTTTCAGCAGTATTTCCCATGATATCCTGGCAGAGCGTCAATGACCGATCCTTCAGCATCGGCAGAAAAAATGAAATCTGCTCGCCATCCGTCATGTTCATTCCATAGTATTTGGGCTCCGTACCGGAAATGATGGTACCTTCTCTGTCAAACACATGCAGTTCGTCAACTTCCAGCAGCTTCAATATCTTTTTCAATTCATCCAGATCGCCTACTGCGCCCGGTGTATGCTCCACCATATAGGCAGCCGCCCGCGTACGCAGGATACAGATATCCCTAAAATCATTTGTTGCGACCTGATAGCTCTCATTATTTTCTTCGATCAGCTGATCCAGCTGCCAGAACTGTTCTTCTGAAACCGCGATCATGTCACTTTGTGCAGCCAGTGCCTGTAACAAGTAGTTTACAACCATAAACAATACCATTGCAAAAACTATGATCGCACTGATCTGCACCGTGATTTTCTTTTTCATCCGTTAACGCTCCGTTTCGGGTAATTCATCCACCATGGCAATTGCCTGCTCAATGAGATTACGGAATGCTTCGAAGAGAACTCCCTTCTTACTGTCATCAATATCCATCTGATCCATGATGTCACTGTAGATCTCTGCTGTCGCCTCCAGCGATTCTTCCACCTTCTTTACGGAAACACGATTTTCGTCCACCGCATCCGAAATGGCTTGCTTGACATCTGCCGTCGCAGAAGTGCTCTCTTTTACATTTTCAAAATATTTCTGTGTTTCATCCATGCTACGGACATTATGTGCCATTGCTTCATCCGAATCGGTGATTGACTGACGCAACTCATCGCTGCGCTTTTCAACCTCCTCGATACAAGCATTGATATTTTCCACCAGTTCCTGACTGATCTTTGCCAGTTTGCTGACTTCCTCGGCAACAACAACAAATCCCCTTCCCTGCTCACCTGCACGTGCCGCCTCAATGCTCGCATTCAGTGAGAGCAGATCCGTCTGGTCAGCCACCTCACTGATACCGACCGTGTAGCGCTTGATCTGATCAAGCGCACCCTGAAGCGTTTCAAAGGTCTCCATCATATTTTTGAAGCTTGTCTGTACAGAATTGGAGTCCGCTTTCAGAACCTCAATCTGTTTCTGTGCACCCGCAACGGACATCTCGATCTCATTTTCCATATGGTCAAACTTTTTCGTTGCCTGATTGATAAATGAAAATCCTTCATGCAATGCGTTCACTTCCTGCTGAAGACCTACTATATCTTTGCGCAGATCCGCCAGTTCATCGTGTGCCGTGCGCATCTTCTGTGAGGTTTTAAAGACATCCTCTGCCAGATCTTCAAAAACATCTGTGGCGCTTTCCAGCGCATAGTCCAGCGGATGCTTGTCATAGACTGCCGCCTTCTGTTCGGACACAGCAGATACCGTTTCGTTTTTCTCATTTTTCTTATTCGTAAAAATTCCCATGACAGGTACCTCCTACTCAAATGCCAGACAGCACATGGTCTGGTTTACAAATTGTGTATTGTAGTGTTCTCCTACGCCCACCATTCCGGCATGCGCAAAAGAACCACTCATCGTAGCAAGGTAATCGTTCCAGTAGTGATCATTGCCAAACATGATATAGCGGAACAGACAGTTGACTGACAGAACAGCTGAAACGCTGCCAAGTGCTTCTTTAAGATTTGCAACGGTCTCCTCAACAACCGCACGGTAATCGCCAAGCTCAAGGATGGTCAGGAAGTCCATTTTGTTGACCGGACGATATGTAACCATATTTCCCTGCTCGTCCACCTCCTTGATAGAGACGATATATGTATCACCGTCGCACACATGTCCAAAAGGATTTTTGAAAGTCTGTGAGTCCATAGCATCTTTGCTGATCCCCAGGGATGCGCGGTAAACCTCCTCTGCCGGTACATCGTCCAGCGTACACATCGTATAGCTCTTCGGATCTGCATCCGTCACCATCATCTGCTTTTCGTCAGCACTGTGTACGTAGATATTTTCTTTATATGCACGGATCTTTCCCTTTAAATTCTTGAATACCAGAAATGCACAGGCATCCTTGTAAATTTTTCCATTGCATGCTACCGTAGATGAATTGCTGGTACCGCCTGCCAGTTCATAGCCGCGCGGACGCATATAGGATGACAATGTTGTAACTGCACGCAGATCAGCCCCCGCAGAGCAAAGGTCATAACATGCCGTATTTCCCTCCTGCGCATCTACAGCTGCAAAAGCATCCTCCAGCCGTCTGATATATTTTGCAGGTATCCGCGATGCCTCCTCAAGTACGCCTGCTGCAACCTTGATCTGATCTTTCATGCCAATGACAGATATTCCCTGATCTACAGTAACCTTACCCGCATAGGACTGTCCAACCCCGCCAATGGACGGCACGCCGGGAAATACCTGCTCGATCTGCGCCGCTGCATCCGCAAGCATACTCTCATCTGAAACTATAAAAAGCAATGCCTCCGGTGACTGGATCGCCTGCAGTGCCTCCGCAACATTGCCGGTCTTGCTGTTCCCGAATACAAACTTCATAGAAAAACGCCTCCCCTAAGATTATTAATGGTGGGGTATCTCCCCACCACTGTGGATCTGGGTGACAGGATTTGAACCTGCGACCTCTTGATCCCAAATCAAGTGCTCTAGCCAAGCTGAGCCACACCCAGTTTTCATATAAATTATAACAGATAAAATTCGACACGTAAAGGCCTGTCTCTTATACACATCTGACGCTGCCGACGATATGCAGTGTGTA
>CALZQA010000065.1 GCA_945828315.1 uncultured bacterium
TCCCCTGTCTCGTGTAAGTCAATGGTACTAAATATCCGGTCCAATAAAACGGTCAAAAAAAGAGTGATAGCACCTCGGTACAATCACTCTTTAAACTCTTAAAAATCACGCTTATAAATTGTCTGCTCCCGGTGTCAGCCCACCAGTTTTTCCAATGCCTCTACCTGCTCATGAACACCGTCATAATCAAAATTATTCACGGCTGTCTGCATGGCTTCTTTAATGTCCTTCAGCACATCCAGTGTCTGCAGATGTGCCACCTGATTCTGGATCTCCTCCATGTCAAATTCCGCCAGGCTGCCCTTCAATTTTTCGCAGAACACGTGCAGTTCTTCCGGAGATACCGCCACGAGCTCCACCTGAGAATCATCCATCCCAAGCTCTGCGATCGTATCTGCAATGCAGTTACTCTGGTAAGCAAATCGTTCCATAAACTGTGCATGTCCGGAGCGCACACACTCCATATCACGCGCGGCAGAAGCCTCCTCCATCATACGCGCCAGTTCGGACAGATCGTTGGCACCGATCAGTCTGGAGGTACTCTTTACGGAATGTGCCAGTATCTGGTAATTTTCCAGATCTCCCTGACTGAAGAATTCCTCCAACTTCTGTTTTTTCTCGTCATACTCTTCCAGATACAGCTTCAGGTTATGCAAATACTCCTCCTGGTCGCCGCCTGCATAGCGCAGCGCATCATCCGTCACAATACCGTCGATCGGCGGAATACACAACTCCTCCAGATAATCGACGTTTTCCTCCTCCGGTACTTTCAAAAACTGCGGCGGCAGATACTGGCACAGGAGCTGTTCCAGCTTTTCTCCCTGAATCGGCTTTGAGAGATAATCATCAAACCCGTGGGAAAGATAAAACTCCCGCGCACCGCTCACTGCATTTGCGGTCAAGGCGATGACCTTTGTATTTGCATTGGGATTGTTTTCCATCTCGCGCATGCGCTCCAGGCACTGTACACCGTCCATATTCGGCATCTTATGGTCCAGAAAAATGATGTGATACTCTTTTTTCA
Organism: uncultured bacterium; assembly: GCA_945828315.1. GTDB lineage: Bacteria > Bacillota > Clostridia > Lachnospirales > Lachnospiraceae > W0P33-017. The sequence continues at coordinate 1,025 of CALZQA010000065.1, forward strand.
TGATCATATTCAGGCACTCGATTCCGCTGTCAGCAGTATCTACCTGAATTCTCGTCTTTTTCAGAAGACCTTTGCAGACTTCAAGATTCATACGGGTATCATCCACAACGAGGATCTTTGCATCCGGAGCCTGAAAGCTCTCCTGATAATGTGCCGTATCCTGAGCAGATCTCTCAAACAGCGACTTGTAATTGCCGATCGGCGTCTCATCCACGATCTTTTGCACCAGTCCAAAGAAAAAGGCACTGCCCCGTCCGTATTCGCTGTCCACCAGCAGCTTGGAATTCATCAGCTCCAGCAGCTGCTTGGAAAGAGCCAGTCCAAGACCTGTTCCCTCGATCCCCCGGTTTGCCTCCTCATCCACACGCTGGAAGGTGGAAAACAGCTTTTCTTGATCCTCTTTTTTAATACCGATACCGGTATCCACAACCGCCACATCCAAGCGTACTTTATCGGTTTCCGGCAGCTTTGTGCAGCGCACCTTCAGCGTCACAGATCCCTCTCTCGTATACTTCACCGCATTGGTCAGAAGATTCGTGACGATCTGTCGGATACGCACTTCATCACCGTAGAGCTCACAGGGGATCTGATCATCAATATCCAGCTTCAGTTCCAGTTCTTTTTCCGCCGCCCGGGGCTGGATCATATTGACGAGATCATTCAGCAGTGAACTTATCTGGTAATTTGCATTGATGATCTCCATCTTTCCGGATTCCACCTTAGAGAAATCCAGAATATCATTGATGAGTGCCAGCAGGCTCTTGCTGGCATTTTTGATATTACCTGCATAGCGCAGGATCCTTCGTTCCCTGCTCTCACGAAGGATCATCTCATTCATTCCGATGATGGCATTGATCGGCGTACGGATCTCATGGGACATATTGGCAAGGAAACTGCTCTTTGCCTGATTTGCAGCCTCCGCAGAAAGCTTCTCCTTCTGACTCTCAAAATAGTGCTGACGGATCTCCCGTCCGTGACGGACAACGGAGATAGCAAATACCGCCATAAACAGATATTCAATGGAATAACCGGCACCATAGCTGCACCAGTATGTAAAGGGATCCGTAAAGGTCGTAAATCCACATTCTACAAAACCGACCGCCCTCGGCCACAAAAATCCCATCATACACAGGTAGCCGATCACAGACATGACCAATGTCAACACCCAGTCCATGTACATGCAGGAGAGCAGCGGAATGGCAAAATAAGTCATGTAAATACCCATATATGCACTGCTGGAAGCTCCCGCCACCAATATTTCCAGATATACCAGCTGAACGTACTTCGCCGCTGTCATCTTATCCGCACGGATCAGCACATCCACCAGCAGCCACGAAATAATGATATAAAGCATAGATGAAAAAATATATGGAGTCGGTATTTTAAAAAATCCTATTTTCGTAAATATGTAGAGAGCCGGACCGATCAAAAGACACAGGTTGACAACTCTATGGATACGTTTCGTAACCAGCTTGTCATGTGACTTCATATATGATTCTTCATACTTATAATCCATAACGTTTTCCTCCCGTCAATCCTTTTTTATCAGATCGATCATCTGCCCGAGCAGCCGGCTGATTGCCTCGTAATCAAAATCCTCCACAGCCTGTGTCAATTCCGCCCGTTCTTTCTCCAGAAGCATTCCCTCCGGATAACGATCGCAAAATGCGCGAAGCTGTTCAAAATCCACATCATACTCCTGCACACCCTGCAGAAACTGTTCTGCTTCTGCCACATATCGGTCTCTTGTCTGCTCCGTATCGACCGTGACCGATATCATATCGTGCACTGCAGGCACTATCAGCAAATGTTCCAGATCCAGACACAGCTGTTCGTGCTCATAGATCAGTTCCTCAAAATTTTGAATAATATAGGAAATATCTTCGCTGCCGGCAGCCTTTTCCATCTGTTCTGCCAGATATGCCATATGAACCGCACCCACGATCCGCGACGTACTTTTCAGAGCATGCACATGTATCTTAAAATCATTCCAGTTTTCTGCTTCATACTCTTTTTTGATGCGCTCGCGATTCGCCTCGGAATCCGTGAGATACCCTTTGATGTTGTCCAGCACATCTGTAACCAGGCCGGAGGAATACTGCAGTGCATCATCCAGATCCATATCCGCCAGCCGCAGATCATCCACAGCCTGACGCAGTACCTGTCTGCGCGCCTGCTCTTGCTCTTCGGCATCATCTGCCTGTTCCTGCTCCGTAAGTGTCACCAGCTCCTCCGGAAGATATTGTTTGAGCGTCTTCTCCAAAAGCGGACCCTGTACCGGCTTGGACAAAAATCCGTTGAATCCCTCCTCCATATATTTCTGTTTCATACCTGCAACTGCGTTTGCGGTCAGTATGATCACCGGAGTTTTATAATTAATGCCCTGCTTATCTGCACGCAGACGGTGGAATGCCTCTATACCATCCATATTGGGCATAAGATGATCCATCAGGATCAGATCATAATGGTTACGCGCACATTTCTCCAGACATCCGGCACCATCTTCCGCCGTATCGATCTGCACCTGTGTCTGCTTGAGCAATGACTGAACGACCTTCAGGTTCATCGCATTATCATCCACCACCAGCACATGCGCATCCGGTGCCGTAAAACTCTCCTGATACTTCTTCTCCTGCATCAGACGCTTACTGAACAGTTCGTTCAGATTGCCCATGGACTCCTCACTGACCACTGTCTGCACAAGCTTGAAGGAAAAGATGGAACCTTTTCCGTAAACGCTCTCCATATCAAGCTCGCTTCCCATCATCTCCAGCAACTGTTGGGTAATGGAAAGTCCCAGTCCCGTTCCCTCAATATGATGCGCCCGCAGATCTCTTCCCCGCTGGAAAGAAGCAAAAAGCACCTCCTTGCTCTCCTTGATCCCAATACCGGTATCTTTGACCGCCACCTTCAAAATAATGTGACGGGCATCCTTCTTTTCCATCTTGACGCGAAGGGTAACGCTTCCTTTTTCTGTATATTTCACTGCATTCGTCATAATATTCGTAATTATCTGACGAATCCGCACCTCATCCCCATAGAGCTCATTGGGAATATTCTCATCCACATCCAGCACCAGCTGCAGACCCTTTTTTTCTATACGGGGCTGTACAACCAGAAGAATATCGTAGATCAGACCCCCCAGCTGGTATTTTTCCGGCATCAGTTCCATCTTCCCCGACTCGATCTTGGAGATATCCAGAATATCATTGATCAGGGAGAGAAGCGCCGTGCCCGCACTCTGAATATTCTGCGCGTAACCACGGATCTCCTCATCCTGAGCCTCCCGCAGGATCATCTCATTCATACCCAGCACCGCATTGATGGGCGTACGGATCTCGTGGGACATATTTGCCAGAAAGCTGCTCTTTGCCTCCGCTGCTGCCGTGGCTTCCTCACACTTCATCTCCACAAGCTGTAGCAGATCATCCAGACTCTTTTCATCCTCATGAGCCACCCGTTCGATAAACAGATCCTGTTTCTGCATGTACAGCATCAGACCGCTGACGACCAGAAGCAGAAATAACACAAAATTAAATTCCATCTGGTTATAGGTATTAAATATGATCTGCAGATTACACAAGATGCGCGTGAAAAGGATCATTACAATATCCATGCCCAGCACAAGTAAGTTCAGCTGCAGGTTTTTATAGATCGTGCACTCTGCCATCACAAAAAGAATACATACCGGCAGCAGACGGTCCGATCCACTCTCCAGCGAATAGCACAGATATACTGCCATTCCGCACGCGATCGTGATCCCACCCTGCATAAAATCCGAGCATCTGGAAGAATAACGCGAGATCATCAGATGCGTCAGGCACAATCCGATCAGACTCACACATACCTCCAGCGCAAAACGCACAGTCGGCGTATGATAGACCGCACGGATCGTATATAGCACGATCAGCGTTTCGAGCACCAGGATATACCACACCATTCTCCGTTCTCTGTGAAAATCTCTCATGGAAGTCTCACCCCTCTCGGAACAACAAATCTCACACTTGACGGACGTATCTCAATCGTCCACTCACCAGGTGCGGAGAGCATCTCCCCATCCAGATTTGCCACGATCGGTCCCCGGTCAGCCCGTACGATCGTCATCTTCTTTCCATGACCGACTCTGGCATTTTTCTCAATAAAATCGTTCTTCTGGCGGATCAGATTGACCAGAATACGGATAAACGCCAGATGCCCTTTGGACGGAACAAGCACATAGCTTCCCAGTCCATCGTTTGGCACAAAGCCCTTCGGCATACACAGAGATCCCCCCAGCACGCAGCCGTTGCCCCAACAGAGCTCGTCATAATAGCCATCCATCTCCTTATCGTCCACCCGGATCTTCAGATCCATTTTTTTCAGTCGGAGCAGCGCCTCAAAAATATAGGCAGAATAAGGCACCTGAACACCAACAGTGCGCACCGGATGCTGTGTTGCAATATAGCGCATGATCTCTGCATCCATACCGCAGGAAAAAGTATTGAGTGCCCTTCCGTGATTGGTGAGAACAGAGTCCACCAGGATCGTCTCTCCGTGGATCAATTCCTCGATATCATAAAAGCGCTCCTGATCCTCCTGGCTGAACACTTTCAGGAAATCATTCGTCATACCGCAGGGATAAAAAGCGAGATCTACATGCGGATTTTCACCCACGCCCTCCAGAACATTTCGCATCGTGCCGGAACCGCCACAGGCATAGATGCGCAGCTGCTCATCCGGAAAAAATTGCACGATCTTCTTCGTCAACTCCGTCTCATTTCCGGTATAACGCGAATTGAACAAAAAATATTCAAAGCCATCGATCTTCTCCAGCTGCCGTCTTAAATTATTTGCAAATGTCATGCTTCCCGCATAGGGATTTACAATAAATATATGCTTCATTTGTTTTTCTCCGTTATTTCCTATTATACTTGGAATGGAAAATAAAAACAATGAAAAAAACAGAGTTTTGTCATTTCCTGTCAGAAAATGTCGAAGCTCTGTTCTTTTCCATATTTTATAACAATTCTTTTAAGATCTGATTGACCATACCGGGGTTTGCCTTGCCCTTCATGGCCTTCATGGTCTGTCCCACCAGAAAACCGATGGCTTTTTCCTTTCCGTTATGGTAATCCTCCACAGACTGGGGATTGTCTTTAATGACCTGTTCAATCGTCGCCCTCAGCGCGCCCTCATCATTGACGGTCTTTAAGCCGTGCTCCTCCACGTATTTCTCAGGATCGGTATCATCCGCAAACATCTGCTCAAATACTTCTTTGGCAACAGTACTGTTGATCGTTCCAGCATCCGCCAGGTTGATGAGCGCTGCCAGATGCTCCGGTGAAAAACGGATATCCTCCGGCTCCATCTCATGCTCTTTCAACAGGCGCATCGTCTCAACCATGAGCCAGTTAGACACTTTCTTGGGCTTTCCGCAGAGTGCGACTGTCTCCTCAAACAGATCTGCCATGTGCTTGGAGTTTGTGAGGATTTCCGCGTCATAACGGGGGATCTCATACTCCTGTTCATAGCGCGCAAGCTTTTCCGTACGGAATTCCGGCTGATGACTTCTGATCTCCTCCAGCCACTCATCGGAAATAATGATCGGCACCAGATCCGGTTCCGGGAAATAGCGGTAGTCCTGCGCATCCTCCTTGGAGCGCATCGCGTGGGAGCTCTCCTTGGTATCATCCCAGCGGCGAGTCTCCTGAATGACCTTCTCACCGGACTCGATCAGATCGATCTGACGGTTTTTCTCACCCTCGATCGCATGAGAGATCGCGCGGAAGGAATTCAGATTTTTCATCTCGGTACGCGTGCCAAACTCTGTCGCGCCCACCTCACGCACGGAAAGATTCACATCCGCACGCATGGAACCCTCGTTCAGCTTGCAGTCAGAGGCTCCCAGATACTGGATGATCAGGCGCAGTTTTTCCAGATACGCAATGACCTCATCAGCAGATCGCATATCCGGCTCGGAAACGATCTCGATCAGGGGCACACCGGAACGGTTGAAGTCCACAACGGACACATCTTCCCAGTCATCGTGCACCAGCTTTCCGGCATCTTCCTCCATATGGATCTCGTGAATACCGATTTTCTTTGTTCCTCCGTCTGCCGTCTCGATCTCCACATATCCATTCCGACAGATGGGCTCATAGAGCTGTGAAATCTGGTAGTTCTGCGGATTGTCGGGATAAAAATAGTTTTTACGGTCAAATTTGCAGTTCTGGTTGATGGTACAGTTCGTCGCCAGTCCGACTGCCGCTGCATATTCCACGACCTTTTTATTCAGTACCGGCAGCGATCCGGGCATACCGGTGCAGACCGGACATGTATGTGTATTGGGCGCGCCTCCGAAAGCGGTGGAGCAACCGCAGAAAATCTTTGTTTTTGTTGCCAGCTCGACATGGACCTCCAGTCCGATGACAGTCTCATATTCTCTACTCATGACACGCCTCCCTTCTCCTGCGCTGCAATGGGGCTGTGTGCGTAGTCCCTGGTCTGCTCAAAGGCATATGCTGCGCGGATAATGTTTTTCTCCTTGAAGCAGTCACCGATGAGCTGTAAGCCGATCGGCAGTCCCTGACTGTCTGTTCCGCAGGGCAGGCTGATGCCCGGAAGTCCCGCCAGATTGACGGAGATCGTGTAAATATCTCCCAGGTACATCTGGATCGGATCAGACAACGATGCCCCCAGCTTCGGAGCGGTCGTCGGAGCAGCTGGTCCCAAGATCACATCATATTTTGCAAATGCCTCGTCAAACGCCTTCTTGATCAGCGCTTTCACGCGCAGTGCCTTCAGATAATATGCGTCATAGTAACCGGAACTGAGCACGAAGGAGCCCAGCATGATCCGGCGCTTGACCTCCGCACCGAAGCCCTCGGAACGGCTCTTTTTATACATCTGGTGCAGTCCGTCATATTCCTCCGTGCGGTAGCCGTATTTCACGCCGTCAAAGCGGGCCAGATTGCTGCTGGCCTCCGCGCAGGCAATGACATAGTAAGCCGGGATCGCGTATTCCACCAGCCCCAGGTCAAACTCCTCGACGATGGCACCCTTTTTCTCCAGCTCTTTCGCTGCAGCCAGCACCGCTTCCTTTACTTCTGTATTTAGACCCTCCCCGAAATAATCTCTCGGAATTCCGATCTTCATGCCCTTCACGTCATCCACCAGCGCCTCTGTAAAATGCGTATCCTCACGCTTTACGGAGGTAGAATCCTTGCTGTCATGAGAGGAAATGATCTCCAGGATCGTTGCGCAGTCCGTCACGTCCTTTGCGATCGGTCCGATCTGGTCCAGCGAAGAACCGTAGGCGATCAGTCCGTAACGGCTGACCGTTCCGTAGGTCGGCTTGATTCCCGTCACGCCGCAGAAAGAACTGGGCTGGCGGATGGAACCGCCGGTATCGGAACCCAGTGCATAGGAACACTCCTCCGCAGCCACTGCCGCACAGCTTCCGCCGGAGGAACCGCCGGGCACATGACCGGTGTTCCACGGGTTTTTCGTCACGCCGAAGGCTGAGGTCTCAGTAGTACTGCCCATGGCGAACTCGTCCATATTTGTCTTGCCGAGGATGACAGCGCCTGCCTTTTCCAGATTACATACTGCCTCCGCAGTAAAAGTCGGCATAAAATTATATAAGATCTTAGAACTGCACGTGGTCTTCATGCCCTGCGTGCACATGTTATCCTTGATAGCGACCGGAACGCCCGCCAGCGGAGAAGTCAGCTCCCCGGCATCGATCCTTTCCTGTATCTGTTTCGCCCGTGCCAACGCGCCCTCCGCGTCCACAGTCACAAAACTGTGCACTGCTTCCTCTCTGGCGGCGATGGCTGCAAGTGCCTCGCGTGTGGCATCCACGGCGGTCACTTCTTTATTCTGAATCCTTTTTCCCAGCTCTACGGCTGTAAGGCTCATAAGAAACATAGTAGTGAATCCTCCTTTTTAGATGATGGTCTTCGGCACTTCAAAGCCGCCGTCCCGCATGAGCGGTGCATTTGCAAGGGTGTCCTCGCTTCCGTCGCCGTTTGTCACCTCGTCTTCGCGGAATACATTGTGTACCGGGAAGACATGTGACATCGGTTCCACACCTGTCGTATCCAGCTCATTCAGCTGATCGATGTAATCCAGCATCTCGCCCATATCCTTTTTTGCCTGCTCTTTCTCCTCGTCGGATAACTCCAGCTTGGCAAGGATACCTACATATTCGATTGTCTCATCACTGATGATATTTGCCATATTTTTTCACTCCTTTAGTCACGCACCTTGATGTGCACCTCGCGCAGCTGCTGCTCGGTGACGGTATTTGGTGCACCGCACATCAGATCCTGCGCATTTCCGTTCATGGGGAAGGGGATGATCTCACGGATATTTTCCTCATTGCGCAGCAGCATGATCATACGGTCCACACCCGGCGCCATTCCTGCATGCGGCGGTGCTCCGTACTGGAACGCATTGTAGAGCGCTCCGAATTTTTCCTCCAACACGGTCTCGTCGTAGCCGGCGATCTCAAATGCCTTCACCATGATATCAAGGTCATGGTTTCTGACCGCTCCGGAGGACAGCTCGATACCGTTGCAGACAATGTCGTACTGATAGGCGAGAATGTCTAACGGATTCTGCTCCTCCAGCGCCTTTAAGCCGCCCTGGGGCATGGAAAACGGATTGTGCGTAAATCCGATCTTCTTTGTCTCCGGATCTTTCTCAAACATCGGGAAGTCGTTCACATAGCAGAAACGATAAGCGTTTTTCTCGATCAGATCCAGCTTCTCACCCAGCTCTGTACGGATCGCTCCGGCGTAGGCCGCCGCCTTCATCTCCTTGTCTGCGATAAAGAAGATCGTATCACCCACTTCAAGTGTTGCCAGTGTGCGCATCTCTTCCTTCATGTCATCGGGGATGAACTTGTCGATGGGGCCCTTGTAGCTGCCGTCCTCCTGCACTTCGAGGTAACCGAGTCCGCCCATTCCGATGGACTGTGCAAATTTCAGCAATTTTTCATGGAAGCCCTTGGACATCTCGGCGTGTACCTTGATGGCACGCACGGTCTTTCCGTGGAACGGCTTAAAGGTACATCTCTGGAAAAACTCTGTTAAGTCGATGATGCGCAGCGGGTTTCTCAGATCCGGCTTATCACTTCCGAACTCCAGCATTGCCTGTTTATAGCTGATGATGGGATACGGTGCCTTTGTGACCTCATACCCTTCCGGTGCGAATTTTTCGAAAGTCGCAGTCAGCACTTCCTCGCCAACCTTGAACACGTCCTCCTGCGTCGCAAAGCTCATCTCAAAATCCAGCTGATAAAACTCTCCCGGAGAGCGGTCCGCTCTGGCGTCCTCATCACGGAAGCAGGGCGCGATCTGGAAATATTTGTCAAAACCGGATACCATGAGCAGCTGTTTATACTGCTGCGGTGCCTGAGGTAGCGCATAAAACTTTCCCTTGAATTTACGACTGGGCACGATGTAATCTCTGGCGCCCTCCGGTGAAGATGCACACAGGATCGGTGTCTGGATCTCCAGAAATCCCATCTCTGTCATCTTCTGACGGAGGAATGAGATCACATTTGATCGGAAGATCATGTTGTCGCGCACCTTGGCGTTGCGCAGATCGAGATAACGGTACTGCAGACGCACATCCTCGCGCACCTCCTTGGAGGTCATGATCTCGAAGGGGAGCTGCTTTTTCACCTTTCCAAGCACGGTGATCTCCTTTGCCTCCAGCTCGATCGTACCGGAAGGGATCTTCGGATTGTATGTCTCCTCGTCCCTCTTTTCCATGATACCCTTAATGGACACGCAGTCCTCACGGCTTAAGCCTTTTAACAGTGTATCATCTCTGAGCACGACCTGCAAGATGCCATACATATCTCTGAGATCGATAAATGAAACTCCACCGTGATCACGGATATTTTCGATCCAGCCTGCAACACACAGTTCCTTGTCAATATCTGCTTCGCTGATCTGGTTAAGTGTAACGTCTCTGTACATAGTTCTAATCTCCTTTTTATAAAATTTGCTTGCAAATTTTCAGCGCGCGAGCTGTGCCATCAGGCAATTTTCCATTCAGCGAGCTGCGCATATAAAAATCCCGGGATATTTAAAATATCCCGGGACGAATTTCCTAAAACTAAAATCCGCGGTACCACCCGCTTTGAACATTGTGCCTGCGCACTTCTGCTCCACTCTTACGATTTAACGCATCGCCTACGTGCTGACCTACTACTGTTTCAACCAGCCTGCTCCGGAGTGTTCCCACCATTTCCTCTTTCAAACAGCGCTCTCAGTCGGTGACGCTGTATTCCTGTCGACGTCTGAAAATGTGAGTCTCTTTCTCAGCATTTTGTTTTTCATTTATGGTTAGAAATAATAACACTTCTTATTCATTTCGGCAAGCGATTTCCCCGTTTTCCTAATTTTATTAAGTTTGTCATTGAATCCGATGAAAAATCTTGTTATAATTTGACACAGTGATTTGTATTATTGATTTGGGAGGATAAATATATGGCACAGTCAATTTTTCCTGAAGGTTATGAATCTGCGCTCAATCTGCACGACACGCAGATCGCGATCAAGACCGTCAAGGATTTCTTTCAAAAACACTTGGCACAGAACTTAAATCTTGCCCGTGTGTCCGCTCCGCTGTTCGTACTGCCGGAATCAGGCTTAAATGACAACTTAAACGGCGTGGAGCGCCCCGTATCATTCGGCATCAGGGAGCAGGGCGACAAAGAGGCAGAGGTCGTTCATTCTCTGGCAAAATGGAAGCGCTTTGCGCTGGAAAAATACGGCTTTGAGGTCGGTGAAGGATTATACACCGACATGAATGCGATCCGCCGTGATGAGGACACCGACAACATTCACTCCATCTTCGTGGATCAGTGGGACTGGGAAAAGATCATCACAAAGGAAATGCGCACCGTCGATACTTTTAAGACAACGGTCAGCGCAGTTTACAAGACATTGCAGCAGACGGAAAAATACATGTCCATCGAGTATGACTATATCGGAGAGATCCTTCCGAAGGAGATCACCTTTATCACCTCGCAGAAGCTCCTTGAAAAATATCCGGGATTGAACGCCAAGGAACGCGAATATGAGATCACCAAAGAATGTGGTGCTGTCTGCATCATGCAGATCGGCGACAAGCTCAGCGACGGGGAACCCCACGACGGACGTGCACCGGATTATGACGACTGGGCATTGAACGGCGACATTCTTGTCTACTATCCGGTACTGGACATTGCTCTTGAGCTGTCCTCCATGGGTATCCGCGTAGATGAATACTCTCTTGTAGAGCAGCTGGCAAAAGCAGGCTGCCCCGAGCGCGCAGATCTCCCGTTCCAGAAGGCGATCATCGAGAAAAAGCTTCCCTACACCATCGGCGGCGGCATCGGTCAGTCCCGTATCTGTATGTTCTTCCTGCGCAAGGCGCACATCGGAGAAGTACAGAGCTCTATCTGGAGAGACGACACGATCCGGGCTGCAAAAGAAGCAGGCGTACGATTATTGTAATTTTATTTGCATCAAAAACAACAAAGGCACCGGTCACTGAATCTGAATTTCAGTGATGGGTGCCTTTCATAAATGGTATCCATATGATTCCTGTTGCAGCTGAATTTTTCGGGATCAAATGCACCGTTAGAACAGATCCAACATATTGTCCAAATAGATTTCTTCCCTCACATGAAGCTGATACTCCGGCTTCGTCAGATAATAAAGCAGAAATTCCAGTATCAGGGCGCTGCCAAGTCCCCTGCCTTCGATCTTGAAATTCGAAAAACCCATTGGCATATAGACATTTTTGATGTCATTGATCCCGATAAAGGCCGGGTTTTTCATTGCTTTGGAGAAACGGTAGCCATTTTCCGCATCGGGCGCGGTGCAGTAATGCTCCGGACAGTTTTCACCAAGATTTTTTCGGCTGACTGCTTCATAGCAACGTTTTCTGTCCTTACAGCCAATAAAACAGCACTCGTTACACAGAAATTCTACTTTATCTTTCTGTTGTTCGGACAGTGTATTTAATTGATCAAATGCCTTGTTCAAACGAAAATCCGGCACCACATAACAGAAATCCTCCCGGTTTACTTCCCCCAGAAAATCTTCAAAATCCGTCAGAACCTTGGTAGTGGAAGAGACCAGATAGAGTCCCGGGTAATGCGTCTTCAAATAATCTAGCAGTAAGTCCGAGTGCACGATGACACCATTCGAAGCACCATCAGTTGCTTCGCTCTTCTCCTCAAACAGGCGACAGAGATCATTACATTTCCTGTCCAGAAGATGTTCCTGCCGAAGCAGTGAGTTGCTAAAGGTCAAACGGGCTGAGATCCCGTATTCCTGTAAAAGTGACAACACATCCCCCGGATCCGCTTCTCCGAAGGAAGTACGCCCTCCGCCCCAGATACAGTCTGCCGGAGCGCCATAAATCGATCCTATTTCACACCAGTCGTAAAAGTATTCCCGATGGGCACGAAATAAAGGCAGAAACTCCCGATACAGTTCATAAAACTCAAACAAACCGGGAAGGTGATAGTATATGGTTTTCATGCAACTATACTCCTTTGACAAACTGGTTTTTCAGGTCTATCATATCAAAAACCAAAAATCTCAACATTGCAAATGTATCGGTGAGCGTTCGCACTTTATGGTCGTAAACTACCAACCGGAACAACATACACACCATCGTTTCGTTGATAAGCATAGTCTCCGGTACCAGTCAATACCATCAAAAACGATGGAGATTTCATTTTGTCCGTATCAAGCTTATTGGCAAGTATTTTCAGATTCGTCGCACCCTCTTCAATCAACTTATCTCCACCCAGCTTAATCTCAACCAAACCATAAGAACTATTTCTTAAATGAATCACAGCGTCGCATTCCAACCCATCTTTATCCCGGTAATGATATACCGATCCATTTAATGCGTCTGCAAATACCCGAAGATCACGCACGCACAGAGTCTCAAACAAAAAGCCAAAGGTCTTTAAATCAGCAAGCAAATCCTGTGGTCCAACACCCAATGCAGCTACTGCTATAGATGGATCTACGTAGTAACGAGTGTCCGATGAACGGATTGCTGTTTTCGACCGCAAATTCGGATTCCATGCTGGCATATCTTCCACCACAAAAATCTTCCGCAATGCATTCAAATAGTTTGCAACCGTTACATCATCCATAACTGACTCATCATGTGCTCCGACATCTTGCGCAATCACGGTATTAGGGATCTGACTTCCCTGGTTTCTTGCATAGGATCGCATCAGACGTTTTACCCGTTCCGGATTCTTCTTCACATTGTCCGCACGACTAATATCCGAATGAACCACAGCATCATAATAATCAACCGCCTGATCCAAGGCTATCTCATCTCGCATGTCTACCGCCTGTGGCCAACCACCTCGGCACACTAAAAAAGCTAACCGCTCAATGTCCAAGTGCGATTCACCATCAATTTCTTTTTGACCTTCAAACAGTTCTTTTAAGCTGACCTCGCCAGTTGATTCCCCAGATTCAAATAAACTCATAGGTCTCATGATTAACCATGTAAATCGTCCTGTTCCAGAATGGGTAATTTCTTTGGTATCCACCGGAACTGCAGATCCTGTCAAAATGAACTGTCCCAAATCCCCCCGATGATCAACCTCAAACCGAATAGCGTCCCACAATTTAGGTGCTAACTGCCACTCATCAATCAACCGTGGATTTTCCCCTTTCAACAATCTTTTCGGGCTAATCTCCGACATGGTAATATTCTGTTCTTTTCTTTCCGGATCATCCATGTATAGCACACTTTTGGCAATCTGTTCAGCTGTCGTGGTTTTGCCGCACCACTTAGGTCCCTCAATTAAAACAGCTCCCTTTCCCTCCAACTTTCGTTTTAAAATTTCGTCTGCAATTCGTTTTCTATATTCTTTCATCACTACCTCACACTACCGGAATACCAATCCACAAAAAATATTTGCAAAGAAAGCTTTTCACACACTCTCATAGTTCTTTAATAATTCATATTATATCCAATAAATAAAAGAATTACAACCATATCCGAAAGGTTGGCGAAATATTTTTAGGAAGATTGGCGATAACTTTTTAGGAAAGATGGCTAAATCTTTTCAGGAAATTTGTAGCAGTTGAATGTTTTCGGAGTGTAGCAGTCAAGAAAAGTGGACACAAAAAATGTTTTTACTTTGTTTTATTTTTC
>CALZQA010000066.1 GCA_945828315.1 uncultured bacterium
AAAGATTATTTTTATTTCCAGCTAATTTAAGCTTGACTTTTCATAGCTGGTCTCCTGCCATTTTGATTCCCAACTTATCCATCGTCTGGCGCTCCGCAGCGATCTGTTCCAGATTCTCTTCGTAATCCGTACCGTTGAGCTCGATCGCTTCCTTTTCTCCGTTTGACAGACCTGCATTAATCTTACTGATTGACGCTGCGACCTCCTTCGTCGGATCCAGCTGCCCCTGTGACGGTCCCGGCCATTCTGCCCGACTGTATGCCTCACGGATATAACGGTTGTCAAAGAATCCCGGCAGGTCTATGATTCCTTTCGCCACTGCCTCACTCAGCCAGCGCCGATAGATCGGATTGTTAAATGAATCAGAAAACCAAGTACGGTTCATAGAAAAGAAATTCCACGCCTCCAGCAATGCTCCTCTGGATGCACTGTAGGAAGCGCTGAAACGCTTAAGCAGCAGTTCATTTGGAATATCGAGTGCAGCTCCCGTCGTCATACATACACTTTGGATAAATGCATCGAAATTACTGGATGGACGTTTTCCATCCACAACCTCTATGCTCTCGCCCGGCTGTAATACATTGATATTTCCATTTCCAATATCAAGATCCAGATCACCACGCCTGTTGTCATCAGGAATCGGCATGCCACCGGATGTCTGCACGCTAAACTTCGTCTCATCGATGCCCTCAAATGCAGGCGGTTCCCCGTCTGTTGTCCGGATAAATACCGAAAACAGACCATTGATCACAGCTGCCATGATCTCCGCGTCCTCATACCGGCGGAGCTGCTTAATGTCCTCAATGACCGGAGCAAGGTACGGGATCCCGCGATACTGCTGCGGCCGGATCGCATTAAATACGTGCAATACATTCGGAAAACCGGTACTATTTCCATAAGCAGGAATCCGCGTCCAAGAGATCGATGCCAGCGGCCGATCCGAATAATCGCTTGCCACATGATAGGCTACCACGCGATCATTCGAATCAATCTCAATGCCGTTGTAGATCCGGTTTCCTGTATCCGGGTTGATCCTGTAAATATCCACAAACTCAGCACTGGATCCCGGATTATAGATCAGATCTCCTTCCAACAGCTTGATCGTGAGCTGAAAATCAGAGTCCGGATTGTCCACATACATCGGAATCGCAAAACATTCCCCGGACATCAGCCATGTCATGAGCGCGATCTGCTGCAATTCATAGAATGTATTCTGACCTGTGATACAGCAGTTTTTGCTTGATGCCCACGTGTTAAACTTGAACTTAATATCACGTTCCAGCTCCGATGCCTTTTCACGGGAAATACCAATAAACTTATAGTCTATCTTAGGCACCAGCTTTAATCCGGAACCGATCACATGATCGCGGTTCGTATTGATCGCGCTGGTTGCGATTGGTGATGTATAATATGCTGATCGTGACCTGCGGCGCATGAGATCCAGATTCATGTCAATGTCTGACTGTGGCGAAGCTGACTCGTTCCGCCAGTTTTTCATCGTCTTTTTCTTTCGTGATGCCGCGCCCTCTGAATATCCATAGTTCTTCACTGCATCAAGCGTTGCTCGCGCAGCTGTTCGGCGCACGGCGGCAACAGGATTGAAAAATGCGACTGTCTTGTCTACTATGTTCATGCTCCACCACCTCAATTATCCAAAGGACATACGCGGTACACAGGCCTTCTGGTCGTCCCACGTGTTTCCAGTGCCCTGATATCTGCCTCCAGCTGACTGATCATTTTCTGTACTTCTCCCAGATTTGCCCGGGTCAGTGAGCGCCCAGCAATGGAATATGACTGCGCACCGCTTAAGATATTCTTTTCCGCTTCGCGGTACAATTGTAATCGTTCCTTTGCAATCTGCAATTCATTTCCTGACACTATATCTCCACTCCTTTCTTGATCTGTCCGTATCTTCTGGTCTGCGTTCCTCCGACCGGACTACGCTGCATGTAGTTGATACCCATCGACAGTTTCTTTTCCAAAACATCAAAATTCGGATTGATCAACTCCACTGCAGCATGATTGTAATTAAATAAGTCCAGCGGCTCATTGCGCTGGACTCCTTCCTTTTTCTTCCACCTTGTTTTGATGGTTCCATTTTTCTTGTTAAACTCTTCGGTCTTCACCTCTGACAGCAAGCCCCGGAAGTACATCCGGTCATAACCGGCATCCTTATCCAGAGGGAAATGACAATAACAAGGGCCGGGCTCTTTGACATCCAGCCATGTCTGGATATCATCCTTTCCGGAATCAACACCGAGGATATAGATGTGCGTGGTATCTATAACATCCCCTTGCGCATTTTTGATATTAACCTCTGTCCTTTTATAAATCAGTGGTATGCCAGGTGTATCTGCATAACCCTTAATTCCGTAAAATTTCTTTCCAAGCCTCTGCATGTCCCTAATAAACTGGAACACTCGGTTTGTATGATTTCCTCCGGTATCAACACATGTTCCTGCCACATTGAGACCACATCCATTCGCAAAATGAAATGTCTGGCTCATCACCTCAACAAGCTTCTCCCATGCAGTATCCAGTCCCGGATTCTCCCATATGATCCCTTTTCTGATGCCCCAGCTCTCGTTGTCCTTACCCCATCCGCGGATTTCGTACTCCAGACGATCACCCTGTACATCAGCTGATCCGGTCAACAGGAGCACACCATCCGGCAGCTCTGCTGTATAGTTCTCACGCCGGGCGAGCAGGATCTCCTCATCCACCGCACGCTTTCCGGTCGCCTGGTATTCCGTATCATCAAACGGCAAACCGAGCTTCGTATTGATAAATGTTTTCAGCTTCTCAACGGAGTGACGTGTCTTAAATAGTTTCCATGCACTTTGAAATTCCTTTACCAGATTCTCCCAGGATGCAAACGGTGATGCCAACGCGTTCAAGTGAAAAGACCTGATATCAGACTCCGGATTCTTTGCCACCCACTTATGCGGTGCCGCAACTACCTCCTGTCTGCTAAAATACCAGTCGCAGTGCACGCAACGCATTTTCATGGTCTTAAAATCCAACTGACGAAACTCATAAGGCTGATAGGTGCCGCATGCCGGACACTGCCACTCCCATTCTTCCTGCGTTCCCTCCATAAAATTATCATAGATCTTTGAAGATCCTTTCAATGTCGGGCTGGATACCATAAGGATCCTGCGGTTCCAGAAGTTTGATGCACGAGTTGTCGCAAGCTCTACCGGATCACCTTCATCACCGGCAGAAGCAGGATATCGGTCAACCTCATCCAGCAGGACCACACGGACCGGTCTTCCGGCAAGATCTGACGGTGTATTAGCACCTGCAAAGGCAATAAACCCGCCAGGGAAGTCCTTACTGAACACAGTGTTGTCACCATCACCGGATTTCTTTTCAGATATCTTTCCTTTTAACGCAGGTGTATCACGGATCATGTATGCAAATCTGTGCTTCGAGAAATCCTCCGCCATCGGCTTTTTATTCGGCTGTACGATCAGGATCGTCGCAGGATCCTCTGTAATGTAATAACCGATCACATTCAAGACGATCTCTGTCTTTCCAACCTGGGAAGACGACATTACAACTACTTTTGACACGTTCATGTCACTGATCGCGTCCATGATCTCTCGCTGATAAGGCATTCTGTCTGTATTCCACTGACCGGATTCTGCGGAAAGTCCTTTTGACAACACGCGATAGTTATCAGCCCACTCCGATACCGTAAGTTGCGGCGGCGGTTCCAATACCTTTGCAACACGCTGAAACAATCGAAACGTAGTTAATGCTACATCAGCATATTCCATCAGCCATTCACCTCCGTGTCAGATTCTGACACGGCTTCATCTGTCATGATCAGATTGCCGTCATCATCAAGCATCAGATCTTCTCCGTAAAACATTTCCGGCGTATATTCGGAAAGCTCATGCAATGCATCATAGATATCCGCCTGCAGGATTGCCATTACCTCTGTCGGATCCGATGCCTCTGCTACTCTTGGAGCAACACGGCTCGGCAAAGACAACAGCTTCGCGCGCATGGACGCGAGCATGTTTGTCATTACTTTCTCAACATCCTCTGATTTATGGAGTTTCCCTTGCATGAGCTTTAACTGCATATCTGACATCTGCAGTTTGATTGCCTCGTGCTTCGCCTGCATGTCGCGAAGCTCCGGCTTTTCATCCGTGGATCCGGAATCAGGTGTCTTTGATTGGATGCGGAGCTGCATCACATAGTTGTGCACACAGTCTCTCATCTTATACCGTCCGTTTGTTACGCGCGGCATGACACCGCTCGATGCCAGATGACGCACGGTCGTCTGCTTGATCCCAAGCATGTCAGCCAGAACACCGGCCGAACAGATCAGCGTACTCACATCGGTCTCTTTTTCCAGATGTTCCGCCACCTCATCACCTCCCGCTAATGGCATTGGCACTAAAAAATTTTTCCAGAAGAAAACTTCGCAGTTTTCGGGCTCGCAGAACCGCTCGCAATTTTGGAGCTCCCACAGTACCTACAGATTTTCACACGTGCCGCGCCATCTCATTTTAGTTGTCATATCTTCAATTTTGTAAACCTCATCCAGCTTTCGTATCTTCTATATAATGCCATCCGATATGAACAGCCACGGTTTACACTGATTGTATGAGTAAACCTACTCACAAAAACAAATCGAAGCTGCCGTTTTTACTTGTATGAAAAGCGCTTCATCGCACTCATCATATCATCCTGTGCAGCTCCGATATATGCCAGCGTCACATACTCGCTGGAATGGTTAAATATCTTCATCAGCATTCCAAGATTTCCGGTCTGCTTGTAGAAGTGATACCCGAATGTCTTACGCATCGAATGTGTACCAAGGTTGTCTACTCCGAATTTGCTCCCGGCTTCGTGCAGGATCTTGTACGCCCGCTGTCTGGTGATCGGTTGATTATAGGCACCAGGCATTGTGGATTTGATCAGATATTCATAATCCTTCTTGTCCCGTACATACTCAGATAACACTTTCTTCAGTTCGCTTCCAACCGGAAACTGTTTCTCCTTGCCGGTCTTCTGTTCCGTGATCATGATCGTATCCACACCACGAACATCTCTGACACGGAGTCTTAGAATATCACCGATGCGCAACCCGGAATATATGCCGATCATGTACATGACATAATTGCGCATGGACTTCTCTTTCAGATAATCACCGATGTCTATGACTGTTCCTTTGTCCCTGATCGGCTGCACCGTGTTCATGCTCCACCTCCTTTTGCACGAAAAAAGAGCAGGCACATGACCTGCTCTGAACTATATACTGATCGATTGTAAAATAGTATATCACACCAAATATGCTATGAAAAGGACAAAAAATATGCTATGTTTAGGACACGAAAATTACCATCAAAAATACCATGTCAAGGACATCTTTTATTTTTTTACACGATCGCATCCGATCCAAACAGATGCACGGAAATCCGCTCTACTGCTGACTTTCTGTGCCTTGACACCGTACGCGGATCCATATGAAGGCGCTGGGCGACATCTTCATTTGTAGGTCGATTTCCATCGTCTTTTATGAGGAAATATACAGCCTCTACAACCGGCATATACGGAACCACATCCGGCTTGCTGAGTGCCTTCTCAATTCTCTCAATATCTGCCTTTGATCTCTGCAATGAATCAAACCTCGCATGCAGCGCCTGATCCTCGTGAAACTCACTCGGTGTTTTTGACCATGACGTGATACTCTTGCTCTTTCCCCTGAATATCATGTTCATGTATTCGTCCTCATCTGATACATGATCCTTCAGTGCCGGATACGCCCGCAGGAGCTTCTCCGTCTTCTGGTAAACAGATTCCTTTTTCCTTCCCATTGCATACCTCCGTATAACTCTATGATTTCAGTATATTTATGAGATCTTCTCGCGACCTCCTGAACTCATTAAATATATTATCAATACGTTTACCACTTGAAATATAATAGTACTCCACATTGATCGCAACCTTCTGCACACCTGCATATGCGACTGCAACAATCTGGCATCCATCATCCATCACCACGCGATAATATGTTGCTCCGATCTGTGGCAGTTCAAACCACTCCATCCACTGATCATATCCATCGATAAAACTCTTCGCTTCATCCGGTGCCGGTCTGTATCTGACATACGTCATTTCCGCATCGTCACCAAAATATCCGATGGCTACAGCCCTTCGCAATATTTCAATCACTGTATGTATATCATACACGATTTCCTGCGTGTTGGTCAACTCGCCAAACGCATAGGTGACTTTGTATCGCCCTTTCCCAAGTGGCTCTGACTTGATCCAGCACGGATGATCTAACAACAACGCCTTATCAGGTGTGCGCTTTTGCATCAGCTTACAGATATAACCAGAAGATCCGCAAAACACTTCCGGATCCACCTCGCTTAAAGGTGTTTCCTTCAAGTATAGATATGCACGGTTCATACTTTGTATTGACATCAACGACTTAAGCGCAAGCACCTCTTCCTCCCTCGGTACCGCAAATCTTGTGACTGGCTTTTCCTCCACAAGTTCTTCATGAATTCCGGCACGCTCTTTGATGATGCTCATATCCTTTCGACTGCAAGCATAGCCGCACGCGGCAGATACCGAACATGTCATGCAGCACCCGGTGCACTTCTCGTATAGATCAGGAAAATCCTTTTTCAGATTTCCAAACACATATGGGATCGTACAGTCAATCTTATCAAAGTACATGCACTTGTCACGCGGTGCCTGATAAGAATTGCACTCCGTATTCCTACAGTTAAAACATTTTCTATCACAGGATCCTTCCTGCGGTATGATCTGCTCATACGGATCCTCCTCGTCATAATCATCGATCTGCATCTGACCGGATTCCTCGGTGGAAGTATTATGTTTCATAATGTCCTCACGATAGATCTCGCAGAATGTATTAAAAAAACCATTGTAGCTGAATGACAGCTCGATCGGGTTCTGACAGTTGTACTTGGAAAGCGTAACACGTCTGCTCCTGAAGATATACATTGCGACATCTTTTCCAACAAACTGTCTGGATTCTCTGTAGTACAGTAGCATGCTCGCGACTTCAGCTGCATATTTTTCACTGGATAGTATTTTTTCCTCAGCGTTTGCTTTAGATGACAAACAGATCAAGACCATCTTCTCTATCGCATCACGATACTTTTTCAGATCTGTGTTGATCAAAAGATTATTGAGTATGAAAGCAGCTTCTCTCTTTTCCTGATCATTCATCTGTGCATACGATCGTATTGTCTTTAGTTCCTGCTTGACCGTCTTTACATCAGACATATCAGGAGATACGCCATCTTTCACAAACTCTTTCTGTACATCATCCGGAAGACCGGCGAGCTCATTGGCTGTCGAAACATTTATCTCCTGTCTTTCGAACAGATTCATCGCATCCTCTTCCAGATTGTTGCTTATATTTTCATACTGGGCTACCTTTGTCTGAGATACATGCAACGTATCCGCGATCTTCTCTCTCAGCCTCCTGCCCTTCAACTCATCATCACCAAGCAGCTCCGGTAATACATCACGCAAATGCATGGTAGATGTCATTTTCTCATGCTCCGTAAGTGGTTCCGTAGCAAGGTTTGCGATCAACAGGTTGTAATATGACATCGCATCTGATTCATCCGTGATCTCACACGGAAGCTCTGCAAACTCCGGATGCCCTGATTCCACATTCCGCTTGGATGCGTAATACCGTCTGTGTCCAGATATAATCAAATATTTGTCGCTATCATCCATCTTCCGGACGATCAGGTTTTCCAGCACCCGGCCGCTGATCAACAGTTCATCTGCCAGTACATCAATATTTCGTTTCTCACGGTCACCGAAGGATCTCTTGTTATCCTCATTTGGCACCAGCTGGTCGATATGAAGAATAACAACTGATCCACGTTTCATACCGGTCCTTTTTTCTTTGTTCGACTTTCCGTTTATGATATCATTCAGACTTCCCATCAACCAGACCTCCGTATTTTTTCTGCAAGATCACGAGATCACCAAACGAAAAACATTCCCGCGTCCCATTTCCACGCTCGCATACCAACATGTTTTTTGTTTTTGCCACTACACGAAATTTTACTTTTATCCGCTCTGTCGGTGTTCTTTTCCTCCTGTTTTCGTCACGATCAGCAAGATCTGACGGAATCAACAGCTCCTTTCCAACCGGAATGCCTTCCAGCTGATGACGTATTTTATCTGCTTCGCAAATCTCTTTCAGCGTCCTGCTCATGTGAATTCCATCCACGTGAACTTTTTGCTTTTTCTTACTTGCCATCGTTTACCCTCCCGACATACTCTTTCGTAAAATTCCTGTAGTCCTCCGCAACACTGCTCTTTCTCCTGTGCAACGATACCGGCTTTCGCTGTTCCAATGCCGTGTTGACTGCTTCGCAATCCGATATGCATGTATCAAACACAGGGATCAAATCGCTGTCCATGATCTTACGGATCGTCCGGAGCTGACTCGCACGTCCATTAAACATCGTTGCCACGCAGCCAATCACACGAATACCTTCGTTGTACTCCTTCGCCTGATCAATATAATCTCTGATCTTTTCCAATCCGGAAGCTCCAAATGCGTCCGGTACCAGCGGAATGATCACATCATCTGCCGCAACGAGCGCGTTGATCGTCAGCATCGTCATACCCGGATTGCAGTCGATAATGCAGTAATCGTAATCCTCTTTGCACTGATCCAGGATAAAACGAAGGTCAATGTGATTCAGATCCAGACTATCCATCCCATCTGCTCCAACAAGCAGATACAGATTTTTCGAAAATACGCACCGCTGTATCGCCTTTTTCACACTGGCTTTCATGCTGATTGCCTGCTCCAGATTTACCTTGCGCTGTTTTGCCCGCAGCAGATATGCCGTATTCTGCTGTGGATCCATATCCACAAGCAGCGTCCGGTACCCGGCACAGGACAGCTCATAAGCTAAATTTGACGCGGTGGTCGTTTTACCGACTCCGCCTTTATAGTTTTCGACTGCCGTCACATGCATTGTCATTTACTTTCATCCTCCTCTTCCATCACTGACTCACTTGTTTTCCAAGAAAATTCTTTTCGATTTCCCTCATGTCATATTTTCTTTGCTGGAAATCATTGAATGCGTTTTTCTTTCCACCGAAACCTGTCTTGTGATTTCTCTGCCATGTCCTCACGGACGCTTTCCAGTCCTTCATTTTCGATTTCCCTACCAACCATCCCTTAGATTCGTAAAAATCTACAAACTGACCCGGATCAACGGAATAGCCTTTTTCGTCACAGTACGCTTTGACCTCTTCAACGGTTGGCGGCACAAATATATTAGATATATTTCTTTTCCCTTCTTTACTTTCTTTTGTCTGTCCGTTTTGTGTCCGGTCAGCGTCCGTTTTGCGTCCGTTTTGTGTCCGGTCAGAAGTTACTAAACCTTGATATTTGTCATAGTTTACAATGGTTAAGACTGTCCGTTTTGTGTCCGACGATTTTTCTATTGTTCCGTCAGCCTCCAGATCGTTTAAAAAGTGCATTGTTTTATCCTTCGACCACCGCCATCGATCGGCCAGATACCGGATGCTGGTGACCATGCTTCCGCGCTTCAGGTCAATTTTTTTACCCTGAGACATCACCGGATGATCTGCATACGCAGCCATCAGGAGCAGGTCGATAAAAGCCTGTCCACGCGAAAAAGTCTCACCGGACGACCAGAGCCAGTGATCCGTGATCGATCGATTCAATTTGATCCAGTTATTTCCATTTTCTGCCATATAAGCACCTTTTTTTGGGTGCACTTAACTAAGGTATGCATTTTCCAATGAAAAAACGGAATTTTATACCTCAGTCAAGCGCATATTTTTCATTTCAAAATGTAATCAGTTAGCAGATCACGATAACCTCACGGTGTTCAAATGCTTCCTGATGCTCCTCCATATACTTAAGTATATACTTGCGGATCGTGTCCATTGCCACAGTCTTCCATGCACCGCCATCTGCTTCGTACAGGACAAATCCAACGCCAAGATCCAGCTTCTGAGAGCGAAATACAAACTGCGACTCCGGCTGCTCAATATCTACAAATGTGCGATACGGACAAAGAATTGGATCCGTCGGAGCGATTGCATCCTTTGTGCCTACGAAAGTAGATACAGACACTTTCTGCGAGATACCGTCATCATCCAGATTCACCACATCATTTCCAGTCACACATCCGCAGAACTGGATCATGTCCTGACGATTTTCTGTTTCAACAAACGATGTGCGAAGCCAGATCAGGAACCGCTCCTGATCAAGAACACGTCCGAAGTGCTGCTCCGGAAGCAACGCTGTCGCCTTGATATATGTTGAACGTTTATTATCTGCATTCAGGACGCTCACCAGTCGTACCTCTGTCGGAGATACGATCTGGATGTACAACGGAGCATCCGTGCACTCTGCAGCGTGTCCCTCATTCGCTGCGACATAATCCATAAATCCGGATAATGTATTTACTCCCAACGGATCCGGACCGTCAATCTCATTCGGCACGCGGTGCAGCTGCCGATCTGCGTAAACCTCATAGTTGTGCTCGATTGTTTTGATGTCGGACAGGCCGACAATGTACTGTAATGCTTCTTTGATCATTTTTAGTTTCCTCCTCTTCCTTTGTTTCTAAAATCAATCATTTCTCCGACTCCTTCATCGGGAATGATAAGATCTCCATTTGAATCCGTTCCATAGTCTGTCAAAGACGATTGACCAGGAATGCATGATCCATATTCCTGCACATGAATCCTTCCGGTCGAATAGTCTTTGCTTAGCGTCATCTTGGTAACTGCAGATATAGGCGGCGCGAGCTTGTATGTGACATCACTCGTCACATCTATGCTGTTCCGGTTTTCATCCGGTTCGACAGATATTTTCACCGTGATGCTCCGCTTCCCCTTAAATGAGACAGCCGGATCCAGACAGTTTGTCAGCACCTTCAGCGCTGCATATCTGTACTTCTCCATCAGCTGGCCGCCGTTGATCTTGTCAAGATCTAAATCAAATGCCATGTTATCAGCTCCTTTCATTTTGTTTATGTTCAGCGCATTTTTGCGCATAAAAAAACCAACCGCTGAATATTGGCGGTTGGTAGATTTCTTTATTCATTATCCTCTAAAATATCTATCATATATTTTGTTATGTACATATTTTTATTTCTCCAGATTTGAGAAAACGCAAGTATAAATATATACAAAAGAACAAAAACTCCAATATTTAATATCAAAGTATTGTTCTGCTCGGCAATTATTTCCAGATCCTTAACAATAATACCAAGCAAAGTAATAAGTAACCCTATTCCAGCAATGGAAATAGTGATTAATTCTTTTACATCTTGAGATCTATCATAAGATTCATAGTCTCTTCTACACTCTTTTAGTAAGATTTTTCTCTCGCATTCAGTCAAAGAACTGATTTTGTCTTTTACCAAATTATACTTGTCAAGACGCGATAAACCTTTTGCTCTAATGGCACATCTCATTGCTTTTTTTGTTTCTAATATTTTGTCTGTCATAGTATTATCCCTTCTAGTTTGTAGATAAAAGAATTATATCACTCCAACCGCCAATATTCAATTTTCAATGCTCGACTATTTTCGACCTATTCATAGTTCAATCCGGATTCTCACACCGTTCAAACTCGATCACCCACACCCACGGATTTGCGTACCAACCATAATGTTCTCTATCGCTCACCGTAGAATCCCACACTCGGATGAAGTCGTGCTTGTCCTTTACTCCTTCAGCTATGTAATTCTGGTCGTTCTCTGTTTCCATATCCTGCAACCGCTCCACGCGCACAGCCTTGATCTTTAGCCAGATACGAGCGGCTTCCTTTGGCATGTGGATATTCGGATGCCAGCGGCAAGGTGAATTTCCCTTTTTCCAAACAAAATCCACGCCATTATATTCACATTTCGCTTTTCTTGCATCATCTCTGAACTGATTCACAAGTCGTTCAAACAGTTCGCGGTCATGTATGTACGTTAATTCTCCGCATGTTCCGTCCTTATAGTCAAATGCTATCATCTGATTATGGACATCCCATGCTCCAACTCGCCATGTTTCTCTTACATACATGGTATCCTCCGGCTGATATGGTGGCATACACAACTTACTGATAATCTGCTTGTCCTCTACCTCTGGATGTTCCTTGTGATATGGACTGTTCAGAATTGCATCTACATCATGCTTTACCAACCGCCTTGTAACCGTCTTTCTCCCGTCCAGAATTGCACGAACCATATCTGTATTGAACAGAATCGGTAATACTCTACTCATCTACTCCACCGCCTTTCACAATCTCGTCAATTTTAAAATCTCTCTCAACGCAATACTTTTCGAATAGATAATCTTCCAACTGCTCCACAACCCTATCTGCCTTGTAAGCTGTCGGAACATGGGAGATCAGCCACACTACCTTCGATAAGTCATCCTTACAAAATCAGTTCTTAATCTCTATTTTTTATTTACAGACTTTTGTGAATTTTCACAAATGTTTTTCATATCTTTCGTTTGACAATTTTTGTGCAATTTGTATAGAAAAATATATAATATATCACTGAGGCAATTTTTGTATACATTTGTCACAAACTTGTTTCTAACCCCTTTACATCTAGCTTTTTATGTGATAGTATCCAAAAAACCATGGTAATAATAACCAATGAAAAGAGGTGATATAAATGTTCGACATAAACAAGATATATACAAATTCGTCTGGGTCACGATTTTTATGCGATTGTTATTGCGACTCAGAAAAAACAGCTACGTATATCATGGCAAGCTTTCTTGGATCTGTGCGCGAATATTACTTTGCTGCAGATTTATATACAAAAGGAACCACACTAATTCTTGATACGCCAAATGTAGAGAAAACAAAATCATTAGTAGGATTGCTTAACAACGCTATTGCCAATATGCACTAATCATTGAGGAGAAAAACCTTGAGCTCAGTTTTTCTCCATTAAGAATTTCATTGAAATATTGATCGTTCAAATGGTGATTTTGATTTTCTCTAAATATTTTTGTTTTTAATGCATCTAATGCCCTTAAGATGATATTATGCCATCCTATGTTAATCCGAGAATCCTAGACAAATTTGATGCGATTTACATTGACCTAAAAACACGATCCTGAAATGGAATATGTGATAAAATGCAATCCATGATCTGATTGTCGTATTGGACGATATAATATATGCAGCGAAAGTAAAATTGCATCCATACAGTTTTACTGTGTCAGATTCTGACACGGTATTTATCCATTCTCCAAATCACACAGCTTGTCCCACAATCCGCGTGAGCGGCTGACTCACTCCTTTACTCTCTGCAAACCGGCTCCGAGCGCAAAATTATCCCAGAATTCCAGTCGCTTTTCCTGCGGAATATCCTTGATCTCGATCTGCTTCCATTCTCCGGTTTTAGCATCTCGGACGAATGTACGATATGTAGCTTTTTTCGGATATCTGGGCATTGTCGCACTCCTCCTTTACTTACATGATATGGCAGACGCGTGTACATAGTTCTCCGCGCCAATGATTACAAGCGCTGGAGAACCGGTCGCCATCCAATGTTGAAATCTCTAAAATTACTAGAGAAACCAATAATTTCACGTGCAGGATACGAACCACGAACAACATGATTCCTATACTCTTCGAAATGATCTTCTTTACACCAGTTATACATGAAATACCAATGTGCCAGATTGTTATCCTCATGGCACAGATCCATCATCTGATCCCACTCATTATGACATCCACGACCATATTTTCCGGGCTTCCCGTCAGATCCGCTTGGCAGTCTTAAAGCGTAATATTCTCCATCGATCAGCAATCTCTTATTCCCAAACACAAGTCCGGCCTCATTCAGGCTGTCCCACGAGATATTGTTGATCAGATTTCGATCAGCAATATACAGATCCGGTGCCAGCTCGATCCAGTTGATCAGGAAATCTTTCCCTGCCACACTATTTGATATGCAGATATCTTCCGCGCGACCATAACCGATAATATCTCCGTTATAGGTCGGAATTTTAGGAATCGGCATAATGCAACCTTTGATCATCAATGTTCCGAATTGTAAGATTTTTACATTATTCATATAATCCACCAACTCCATCACACTGTGTTCTTTTCGCTTCGCAGGATACCGGACATGAGCACCATGCCCTCACCGAACGCGAGCAGCTTCTCCTTTTCCAGTTCCGTCATCTGCGGAAGCAGCATCGAAAATGTATTGAGGATCTCCGCCTCACACGTATCCTGCTTCTGAATGTTTACTAAATCACCCATCCGTGTCATCTCCTCTCTCGTACTTGAAATGTTAATTTTCTACAGGATGCCATCCTTTAGATTTAGCATACCTGTTTAAATCTTCCTGAGCCTGGTCAAATCTCTCTCTGCGCTCCATTTGACGCATCCCATGCCAACAGAAAGTGCCAGAATGCTTATCATCCTGATAGCGTCCTTTAAACGTCCCAGCAAGGTCACCCATAACTTTATACTTCCAACCCCGCTGATCCATCCATACAACCACAAAATCACATTTCGTTTCCCTTGATTTTCCTGGACCGGCAGGACAAATATTCTCATTCACGTCCATTTGAGGACACATGCAGCATCTATAATCCCTTACTTCCATCCAATTACCTCCGTTAAATGGTTAATTTAACTCCAGTTTCAACTGTCCATCCGCGTACTTGTCCGCAAGATATTCTTTCGCATCTTTCAGACACTCAAAATAACTGGAAAAATATGGTCGCTCACACGCAACCTGATACGTCACAGTTATAATGTTCCCATCAGTAGCATATTGCTTTCCTTTCCAGTAATAGAATTCATAATGTCCTTTGCGCTCATATTTCACACCCGTCTTCTTTTTGAAATATCTATTGAGTAAAGATGAAGGATGTATCTTATGTATGCCAGATCCATAGAATCTATCTTTCTTAACGAAACCTAAACGCCTGCTTTTCAGCGTCCAAGTTCCATCATAGTCTTCATAAATGAAGTACATAATTCCGT
>CALZQA010000067.1 GCA_945828315.1 uncultured bacterium
GCGTAAGATTCAAGTAATATTCCGACAAACAGAACTGTCAAAAGAAACAAGACTGCCGTTATCCGCCTCCAACCGGTATGTTCTCTCCTGCGTCCGGACAACTCCACCAGACCAAGATACGCCGGCACATAAGCAAAAAAATGCGGAAATAATGCCAAAAAACACAGAAACAATCCCTTTGCTCCAAAGGCACTGATCGACATCACGCAAAAATAGCCATAGGCGAATCCGCTCCACGCCACAAACAGCAGATGCACCAGTTTTCCCTTCGGAATCGTTCCAAGCACAAGCAATGCCAGAAACAAGACCAGCCGGTTACTGCCCACATGCCATAACAATTCCTGTGGCTGAATCTCCGCATATTGAAACTGTTTCAAATAATAACGGGTGAGACTGCCGTTTTTCTGAAAGCTGTCTGCACCCAACAGATTCGCAAGCACGATTCCGGCTAAAAATAATACCAGGAAATCAATAAACAACTGCTGCTTTATGGTTAGCTCACGCACACGCATAATCGCCTGTCTCTTTGTTTTTCTTTTAAATTATTTTATGCAATACTTGCTCTTATATGCCATCAGCGCCGCCACTGTCTTGGCATCCTGAATCGTACCCGCATAGATCATCTCGCAGAGCTGATCCAACTCAAATGCCTCCAGCTCCACGAACTCATCCGGATCCAGATGCTGCTTCGTGTGTACAAGATTCCTCGCCACATACACATCAATAAACTCGTCACAATACGCCACCGTCGTACGCAGGGACATCAGATAGTCCAGATGCTCACTGCGATAGCCGGTCTCCTCTTCCAGCTCTCTGGCTGCACAGTGGATCGTTTCCTCCTCTGTGGAATCTCTGGCCCCCGCCGGTATCTCTATCGTCATGCGATCCAGCGCATTTCGAAACTGGCGCACCATCAATATCTTTCCATCCGGAAGCACCGGAACCACTGCCGCCGCTCCTTTTCGATGATGGATCAGGTCCCACTCCGCCAGCCGTCCATCCGGCATCTGCATCGTATCACTGTAAAAATCAACGATCACCCCCTGATATTTTAATGTACGATTTACCCGTTTGATCTGATTCTCCATTGTATCATGCTCCTTTCCTTTTCAGACAATCCTTTTCGGCTTTGTCTTAGCTTGTTTTCAATCAAAACGTTTAAAAAAGGCGCTAAGATCTAAAATCTTAACGCCTTGTCGAATCAGTCTTTTTTATGATGCTGTGATTTATTTAGCGTAGTCCGTCACGCGTGACTCGCGGATGACATTGACCTTGATCTGTCCCGGATATTCTAACTCAGACTCAATCTGCTTAGAAATATCTCTTGCCAGAATGACCATATCAGCATCACTGATTTGTTCAGGAACTACCATTACTCGAACTTCTCGTCCTGCCTGAACAGCAAAAGATTTTTCAACTCCCTTAAAACCGTTTGTAATATCCTCTAACTGCTGTAAGCGGTTAGAATATGTTTCCAATGTTTCGCGTCTTGCACCCGGGCGAGCTGCACTGATCGTATCAGCTGCCTGTACCAGACATGCGATCAAAGACTGAGGCTCCACATCACCATGGTGTGCCTCTACTGCATTGATAATGATCGGTGATTCCTTATACTTACGACACAGATCCACACCGATCTGAATATGTGATCCCTCCATATCGTGATCCACAGACTTACCAATATCGTGTAATAATCCGGCACGCTTAGCGGTTCTTACGTCCACGCCGATCTCTCCTGCCAGAAGCCCGGCAATCTGTGCAACTTCAATTGAATGCTTTAATGCATTTTGTCCATAGCTGGTTCTGAACTTCATACGTCCTAAGAGACGTACAAGCTCCGGATGGATGCCATGAATACCAACCTCTAAGGTGGCAGCCTCGCCTTCCTCGCGGATCATCGTATCGACTTCCTTCTGAGCCTTCTCTACCATCTCCTCGATTCTGGCCGGATGAATACGTCCATCCACGATCAGCTTCTCCAGCGCGATCCGCGCTACTTCACGACGGATGGGATCAAAACCGGAGAGAATAACAGCTTCCGGTGTATCATCTATGATCAGATCCACACCTGTTAACGTCTCCAGTGTACGGATATTTCTACCCTCGCGTCCAATAATTCTTCCCTTCATTTCATCATTCGGGAGAGGAACCACGGAGATCGTAGTCTCGGACACATGATCTGCTGCACATTTCTGAATCGCAGTCACTACATAATCCTTCGCCTTCTTGCCGGCTTCCTCCTTGGCACGGGTTTCCATTTCCTTAATCAGTTTTGCAGTGTCAAGTTTTACATCATCTTCAACGGTTTTTAATAAAAATTCTTTTGCTTGTTCGGAGGTCAGACCTGAAATTCTTTCAAGTTCCTGTACTCGCTGTTCATTGAGCTTTGCGACTTCTGCTTTCTGCTTCTTAATCTCTTCTTCCTTGGCTGCGAAGCTTGCCTCGCGCTTCTCGATCGCTTCCAGCTTCTTGTCCAGATTGGACTCTTTCTGCTCGACACGACGCTCTGCGCGCTGAATCTCTGATCTTCGTTCCTTGATCTCGCGGTCTAATTCGTTCTTCGTCTTGATAGACTCCTCCTTGACCTCTAAAAGAGATTCACGTTTCTTCGCCTCTGCGGTCTTCACAGCGTCATCAATGATGGCTCTTGCCTTTTCCTCAGCAGAACCAACCTTTGAATCAGCCTTTTTTTGCTGTACCTGATTCAGGATAACTGCCGTCACTACCGCAGTGACTACCAAGGTGACTAAGACAGCAACTATAAGTCCTACAATACCTACTGTCACAGGAGCACCTCCTTATAAAATTTTCATTGTACATATAACATAAAAAATCGTACATCTGTCATAACTACAACATATAAATTTTATCCTTTATTGTGCATGATGTCAAGTAAATAATATGTATTTATGACCTTCCCATTGCACGACAGATATCTGCACTCTGAAATCCTCTGCGCATCAGATACCCGTACATCCTGCGCTGCTCCTGCAAAGATGCGGTCTGCGGATCATAATTGCGCTTGCGCATCAACTCAAGGATCATCTGCTGTTCGTCCCGCTCGTCCTCATACTCCGATAGTACCCGGCAGGCCAGTTCCCGATCAATACCCTTGTTCTGTAGCTCTGCCAGCAATTTCCCACGGCTCTTCGCCGCTCCTTTCAGACGCACATAGCTGTCCGCATAGCGTGCGTCATCCACATAATGAAAACGCTTCACATAGGCGATCGCTTCCTCTGCCAGATCTTCCGGATACTCACTCTCCAAAAGCTTTTTCCGAAGCTGCTGCTCCGTACGGTCCATCTTTTCCAGCAAATGCATCGCCCGCTTTTTTGCACGTTTGCCAATGATATCACAGCGGATCTGCTCATACTGCGTCTGTGTCAGCTCTGTTCCCTCCGCCAGCGAACATGAACGAAGTTCCCCACTGTACAGCACCCAGACTTCTCCGTTGTCCAGACGCAGTCTCTGTTTTCCCTTGGAAAGCTGCTCCACGGATACAACTACCACACCATCCATATCGGATTATTCCTCTGTGCCTGCCTGAGCAACACTGCCGTCTGCCGCCCCGGCATCCGGACCGATGCCGTAGTGGCTGCGCACCTTTGTTTCGATCTCTGCACAGATCTCCGGATTGTCAACTAAAAACTGCTTCGCGTTCTCACGTCCCTGACCGATCTTTTCTCCCTCGTAGGCATACCATGCACCGGATTTATTTACGACATCGATACCTGCTGCAAGGTCGAGGATATCACCCTCTTTGGAAATACCCTTTCCGAACATAATATCAAACTCTGCCTCACGGAACGGAGGTGCAACCTTATTTTTCACCACCTTTACGCGAGTGTGGTTACCGATCACCTCGCCTGCCTGCTTGAGTGCCTCCACGCGGCGCACATCCAGACGAACGGATGAATAAAACTTCAATGCACGTCCGCCGGTGGTCGTCTCCGGATTTCCGAACATGACCCCAACCTTCTCACGAAGCTGGTTGATAAAAATAACGATACAGTTAGACTTGCTGATGACAGCGGTCAGCTTACGCAATGCCTGCGACATGAGACGCGCCTGCAAACCCACATGGGAATCTCCCATATCGCCGTCGATCTCGGCCTTGGGTACAAGTGCCGCCACAGAATCCACGATCACGATATCCACTGCTCCGCTGCGCACCATTGTCTCTGTGATCTCCAGTGCCTGCTCACCGTTATCCGGCTGTGAAATATACAAATTGTCAATATCTACACCGATGTTTTTGGCGTACACCGGATCAAGCGCATGCTCTGCGTCAATAAAGCCCGCGATACCGCCGGCTTTCTGTACCTCTGCTACACAGTGCAGCGCCACGGTAGTCTTACCGCTGGACTCCGGTCCATAGATCTCTATGATACGTCCCTTGGGAAGTCCTCCAAGCCCCAGTGCCAGATCCAGACTCAGGGAGCCGGTGGGAACTGTCTCCACATTCATTGCTGCAGCCGGATCTCCCAGTTTCATCACGGATCCCTTTCCATACTGCTTCTCAATCTGTGCGATTGCCGCATCCAGTGCTTTTAATTTATTCTCATCTGCCATGATCTTCTCCTCTTTCTATCTTTTCATTTTTTGTTTTACTGTGTCCCGCTCAAATATCAGCGAACATCTGTTCGTGTCTTTAATTATAGTAATACACATCATCTCAATTGTCAACAGGGATTTAAAAAAGAAATATCGCAGTCCAAAAAACACATTCAGCTGCAAAAAATAAGAACACCCGCAACGGGTGTTCTCATTATATCGTTTTACAGATACAGCGTCAAGACTCGATCTTCTGGTCTTTCAGCTCAGATGCCTTTTTTAAAAGCTCCAGAACCTCTGCTTCACTGACGACACCGATGCTCTTTCCGGCGAACATGCCAAGATTCATTGTTACCAGCATCGGGATGCTCATGACCTGATAGCGAAGCGCCAGCCCGGGCTGCTCATCCACGTTGACTTTGCCCACCACATAGGTGTCTGCATATTTCTCCGCGATCTGCTCCACGATGGGACTCATCATTTTACAGGGTCCACACCAGTCCGCATAAAAATCAAGCAGAACCGGCTTGTCACTCTTCATGACCACCTCATCAAAATTATCCTCTGTTACCTGAATCACAGCCATAGAAAAACCTCCTTTTATACCTTTTTTCATCTAAAAAACAACTTCCCTATACAGTTCCTTAATTGCGTCCGAACTCGGAGAGCTTTAATCCCTCGTTGCGGTCCAGCGTCATACCCACACTCCAGGCGTTGACAAACAAGAGCAGCGGATTGCCCTTCAGATCCATGATCTTTTTCATGTCCGAAGTTCCGGTCAGCTTGTCCATGTCAACTTCCTCTTTATTTTCGATCCAGCGAATATGCTCATAAGGCAGATTCTCCAGACGAATGTCCACATTGTACTCATTTTCCAGACGGAATTTCAACACGTCAAACTGCAGCACGCCCACAACGCCGACGATGATCTCCTCCATACCGCCCTTGTATTCCTGAAAGATCTGGATGGCACCTTCCTGTGCGATCTGGTTCACACCTTTCACAAACTGCTTGCGCTTCATGGAATCGATGAGCCGCACTCTGGCAAAATGCTCCGGTGCGAAAGTGGGGATTCCCTCAAATTCAAATTTTTCCTTCGCAGTCGTCAGTGTATCTCCGATGGAAAAAATGCCCGGATCAAACAGACCGATGATATCACCTGCATATGCCTCATCCACGATCTTTCGCTCCTGTGCCATCATCTGCTGGGGCTGGGAGAGTTTGATCTGCTTGCCGCCCTGCACATGATACACTTCCATTCCGGCGTCAAATTTTCCGGACACGATACGCATAAATGCCACACGGTCGCGATGATTTTTGTTCATATTTGCCTGGATCTTAAAGACAAACCCGCTGAAATCCTCGGAAAACGGATCGATCTGCCCAATATTGGACTGTCTCGGCAGCGGCGAATAGGTCATTTTCAAAAAGTGCTGCAAAAAAGTCTCCACGCCGAAATTTGTCAGTGCAGATCCGAAAAATACCGGAGACAGCTCACCCTTTGTGACCAGTTCCTGATCGAACTCTGCGCTTGCGCCGTCCAACAGCTCGATCTCCTCCAACAGCTGCTCTTTATATTCTGCCCCGATCAGCGATTCCAATTCCGGCGCGTCGATCGGAACGATCTGTTCCTCGCCCTCTTTGGTTCCCTTGCGGGTGTCTGAAAAGAGCCGGACACTCTTTGTCTCACGGTCATACACGCCTTTGAAGCCCTTTCCGGAACCGATGGGCCAGTTGATCGGACAGGTCGCGATCCCCAGCTCGTTTTCGATCTCATCCAGCAGCTCGAAGGTGTCGTTTGCATCACGGTCCATCTTATTGATAAATGTAAAGATAGGGATGTGGCGCATCACACACACCTTGAACAGCTTTCTGGTCTGCGCCTCCACACCCTTGGAACCGTCAATGACCATGACCGCCGAATCCGCAGCCATCAGTGTACGGTAAGTATCCTCCGAGAAATCCTGATGTCCAGGTGTGTCCAGAATGTTGATACAATAATTGTCATAATGAAACTGCAGCACGGATGAGGTGACGGAAATACCTCTCTGCTTTTCGATCTCCATCCAGTCGGACACCGCATGCTTTGCAGTAGCCTTTCCTTTCACGGAGCCCGCCTCATTGATCGCGCCTCCATATAATAAAAACTTTTCAGTCAATGTCGTCTTTCCCGCATCCGGATGGGAAATAATGGCAAATGTACGTCTTTTTTCGATTTCCTTCTTCATGTCTGCCACGGAATGATCCTCCAAATCATCTTCATTCTCTGTTTTTTCCTGAATATACCTCATTTATATTATCGGTCGGCTCCGCTTTTGTCAAGGTATTGTTCCTTGTTCCACCAGATTTCATGCATAAAAAGAAGGCATCATTCAAAAAGAATGTGCCTTCCCACTGCGTCACGATGCATTTATGATTTTGTTGAGATCGGCGTGATCACGATCTTTTCTGCCGCGATGCCTGCCTTGCGGGAAACGATGTCCTCGATCTGGGCACGTTTCGCGTCCGTGACATCGCCCATATCCAGCACCACATCCGCGCCGCCGTCAGAGCTGATGCTGACAACCACATCCGTAAATCCCTTTGCCTCCAGCAGCATTTCAGCAGCTGCCTCTTTTTCCGCGATATCAGTCAGCGCAACCATCTTATCCACCGCATCCTGCTTCTGTGCATCCGAAAGTGTCTCACTGTCAATGATAGCCTGCAGGCTCTCTTTATTCTCAGAGCGCACCTGTTCCCGGTTCATCTTCATCTCCACTGCAAAGTTCACATTTTCCACAACCGTTCCGGTCAGCACAGTTTCGCCCGGATTTTCCACACTTGCCTCCTCCGTGTCTGCCGCTACTGTCTCATCATCTGACTCCTCCTGTGCCAGATCGAGCGCAGGATCCTCCGTATCTGTAAAAATATCATCTTCCAGGAGCGCATCCTCCTCGGAGATCTCGTAGGTGTCCTCTGTCACCTCCTGACTTGTCGCTGCTGCCAGGTCTTCCTCATTTCCATATGTATAGCTCACGTAACCTGCCGCAGCAATCATTAACGCTAACGCCGTAATGATTATCTGGTTTTTCTTAAAAATTTTCATGGTCGCTAACCTCCTGCATCGACATTTTGACTATTGTAATCTTATGCGCTTCCAGCGGAAATAATGCCATCACGCTCTGTAAAATATTCTGTTTGACCAGCGAATTTCCCCCGCCCTGTGCCACTACCAAAACGCCCTCCACCTGCGGTGTCATTTCATTGGAGACATAGGGTGTTTCCGTACTCCCGTCCTTCTCATACACACTGCTCTGGGACAGATCTGAATTCTCATTGCCGCCCGTATCCGTATCCGTGCGGCGGGTGACATCCTTTTCCACCACCTTTTCCCCGGTATCCTTTAATGTGATCATGACGCGCACCTTTCCGGCGCCGTCAATCAGTGAAAGCGTTTCCTCCAGACGCTTTTCAAGCGCTGCGGTCGCATCATCTGCGCGTTCCTGTCCGGTCTGCTGCGTTGTCTCTTCGACAACCGTCTGTGCCGCTTCCGAACCTTTTTTGCCCGTCTGATCGGCCGGAAGTGCGATCACCAGCAACAACACACCGAAAATACCCAGGATCAGCCATGTATTTTTATCCTTTAGATTCAGTTTTTTCCAATCCCACTTCATTGTACAAGCACCTGCCCTTCCTTCAAACCATACACTTCGATCAGATAGCTTCGCAGCGCCTCGCCGTCACCGGTCAGTCCCTCCCGGATCGTAACCCGCTCCAGCTCGCAGTCACTGTTCAGCGAAACGGAAATATCCTCAATATCCAATAATTTTTCCTGTGCATCCTCTGAAAACTGTTTCTCCAGCGCACGTTCATACTGCCGTCGGTAAACCTCATTTTCCGTTTCCTCCATCTGTCCGAAATCAATCTGCGCCTCCTCCATGCTCTGTCGGAAGGACTCGTAGGTAATGCTCTCCCGCAGCGCTTCTTCCTTTCCCAGCAGCGACAGTGCCGGCCGCAGGATCGTCAGCGCAAGCACCAGTCCCATAAAAAAACGGATAAATTTTTTATAAGATTCACCCGCCGTAAAATAGAGGATGATCATCATCAGAAAATATAAGATCAGGATCGAACGGATCCAGTCAGTCAATGTCTGCATAAATTCTCCTCCCATCTGTGCCCGGATCAGTGTTCCGGCTCATCCCCGGATCCGCTACGCGGCTGCGCCGGTGGCAACACAGACGACAGCTACCGTGAGAAACAGCATCAGGATCGCCGTGATCACGAGCTTCAGATAAAGCATCCCCGCCCGCGCCAGCGCATCCAGTACACCGCTGATCCGCTTGTCCGCTACCGGTTCCACCAGTGCAGCCAGCACCCGGTAAATGAGAGCCAGCACTCCCACTTCCAACAGCGGTTTTGCGCACAGCAGGATCAGCACGACGATCACGGTCGCCCCGACACAGTTTTTGATGAGGAGCCCCGTACCCAGCAGCATCTCACTCACTGCATTCATCGCTCCACCAAGCCCGGGGATCACGCCGATGGTCCGGACAGTGGCCGTCTTTTTGAGCTGATCAACCGCCGGAGCCACCATGCCCTGGATCAGATTCATCCCCAGCACAAATGTCACCAGCACCTTTTGTGCCAGTGTGACCCCGCCCTCCAGCAGCTTTGCCAGACTGGAAAAGTGTTCTTCCTTCCAGGCAAAGTTTGCAAACTGCGTAATGAGGAACACAAAGACCAGCGGAAGCAACAGTTTTTGCAGAAGATTCTGCACCAGATAAAGCACCAGCAGAAGCATCTCATAGGAAAGGCTCGCCGAATTCACGCCTGTGGAAAAGATCATCGCCATACAAAACACCGGCTGTACCAGCAGTGTAAACTCCGCGATCCGGTCCATACAGCTGTAAACGATCTGCTGCATGGACGCAAAGATCCGAAGCGCATTGTACAGGAACAAAAAATAGACTGCCAGAAAGCTGATGTCCGACAAAAAGGAATCCGCAAAGATCCCGGAGATCCCCTGAAGCATCGCAAATGCCAGCAGCAGGATCAGCATCTGGGCCAGATAGGTCTTATTTTGGCGCACTGCGGAAAAACAATGACTGACGACCCAGGACCAGATGCGGGAAATATCAAAGTGTTCTTCGCCGGACAGGAAGCCTTTGATCAACTCCCCAAAAGAGATATTCAGGCCATCCTCTTCCTGCTGCTGCGAAAGGAACTGCTCCATCTCATCCAACTCCAGTTCGCCGATCAATTCATCTGTGATCCGGTCGGTGTCCTCCGTCTGCGTCCGGCCGTCTGATTCCTGCGGTCCTGATGTCTCCTCTGCCCGGACAGCCAGCGGCTGCATCAGGAGCAGGATCAGAAGCAGCCCCGCACACAGCTTTTTTTTCCGCCCCTTCATGCCGCCACCGTCGCGATCAGGTCCAGAAACGCCTCGATAACCGGCAGCGCCAGAAGCAGGATCGATATTTTTGAAAACATCTCGATCTGCGAAGCGATCGTCGAATAACCGGCATCCTTGCAGAGATTGACCGCAAATTCCGCCACATAAGTGATCCCGATCATCTTCAGGATCGTCCGGAAATACCCGGCATCCATCGTAGCCAGCTCCCGCAGACGGTTCACAGATTCCAACAGGATCGACAGCCTGCCTACTACGCTGAAAAAAATACAGACACACACCACCATGCTGAGAATGATCCCGTATTCCGGGCGTTCCTTTTTTAATACCATTGCAAGCAGCACGCCCGCCACTGCAAACAGAGATAGCTGTACGATATTCATACGCACCCTCACAATTCAAACAGTGTCTGCATCGTCTCGAACAGATCGTAGATATAAGGCACTACCCACAACAATACCAGTACTAGCCCTGCCAGGCTGATCAAAAATGCATGTTCTTCGCGTCCGCTGTGCTTCAATACCTGTCCGAGGATCGTGACCAGGATGCCCACCGCCGCGATCTTGAAAATCATGTTTACACTCATATCGTTCTCCCATATAACTGTTTCGCACCCTCACAATCCTGATGCAAAAGTAACTTCCACGTAGCTTCCATACGGCTTAGATCAAAAATATGATCAGAAAGATCCCTGCCAGCATCGTGCCATAACGGCAAAGACGCCTGCGCGTCATAAGGCTTGTCTCGTATAATTCCCGCAGCCTGCCCAGTCGCTGCTGATAGACCCCAAACAATTCCTCCTTCAATTCCACATTGTCCATGCGTAGTACCTCTCCCGCCTCTGCCAAAAGCCGTCGCTCTGCCTCATCCAACAAGAACGTCTTTTTTCGTTCCTCCAGCTGTGTCCGCCAGATCTCCGGTGCGTCTCCCTGACTCTGCTCCATAAGTTTCGCTCTGACTGCCTCGCAAAGTTCCCGGTACGGATGACGCAGATGCGTACTGCTATGATCCAGTACAAGTGGCAAGGGCAGGCGCAACAGACAGATCTCATTTTGAAACAGTGACAACAACACCCCGAATTCCTCCAGCTGCCTTTTGTGCTCCGAGAATTCCGTCTCTTTGGAAAAAATGATACCAAGGGATGCCAGAAGGATCAGTCCTGCCCCGATGAGCTTCAGCCTCATAACAGTTGTCCCCCGACCTGCTCCATGCGGCTGTTATACACCTGCATACTCCGCTGTCCGTCCGCATCCTTCTGGAGTACCACAAAGCGCCCGATCTCCCCTTTTCCGCTCCAGTTAAAAAAACCGCAGATCCGCTGAAGGCTCTCGATATCCTCACCATGCACCGTTCCGATCAGCCGGCAGCCGCTGTGAAACGCCCGGGTCACCGCCTCAAAATCGTCCTTTGCCCCAAGCTCGTCTACCGCGATCACCTGAGGTGACATGGATCGCAGCAGCATGTAGATGCCTTCACTCTTTCCGGCACCCTCCAGTACATCCGTACGGGGGCCGAGATCGTTCTGTGGAATGCCAAGATATTCTGCCCCCAGTTCCGAACGCTCGTCCACGACTCCCACCTTCATTCCGGGATGCATGCTGTCTCCCTCCGACAGAATGCGGATCGCATCCCGCAGATAAGTCGTCTTTCCGACACCCGGCGGCGAGAGAATGAGCGTATTGTAAATGCCGTGTACATCCCTTACCGCCTCCACCAGAGGCTTTGCACAGCCCTTTTTCTCCCGGGCAATGCGGATATTCAGAAAATAAATATGTTGTAGACGCACGATCCTTCCCTGTTGCAGTGCTGCCTCTCCTGCCACACCCACACGGTGTCCGCCCCGCAGCGTCAGATACCCCATGCGCAGCTGCTCCTCATAGGCGTACATCGAGTAATTGCACAAAAAACCCACCATCTCCTCCAGGTCGCTTCTTGTCATGCGATATCCGCGCCCACAGTTGCGGCAGAGCACATCACTGCTTTCCTCCAGAAAATATTCACCGTCTCCGTACAGGAACATGAGTGGTTGTCCCGCCCGGATGCGGATCTCCTCCAGCGTGCGTTGATCGATGTCCGCACGCTTTAATTTTTCCCGCATATGTAATGGAAATAATTTGAGTAACTGTTCTTCCAGCATAGAAAAATCCCCCTTGTCCATACATCACTATATGTATGGCAAGAGGGATTTATGATTTTTTATAAAAAGAAGTGCCAATAGACATCACAAAAACAATATCAGGGCAGATGCTCATCTCTGCCGCTCCACATTTCCCGTAGCTCATAATGCGGAATGAGATCATCCTTTCCGTAACGTTTGTAGTAATTGCTGAAGATACGATCCATGATAAACGGGATCATATCCGGGTCTGCCTCCATCAGGATCACCAGATACTGCATAGAACTGTATCTGGTACAGACATCTACGTTTCTGATATTGCCACGGATGGCAGTTTCCATACATTGCAGCGCTTGTTCGATCTCTTCAATGAACATCGTGTTACCCGTAACCGCATCCATTGTGATCATGACCAGATGGCAGCTGTGATTATAGCGCTCTCCCAGATTGCTCACATACTCATAGATCTTAGAGAATTCTCTGCTATCCAGTCCTAAAGCGCCCACATAACTTCCGCTTTTCTCAAGTGCCCTTGCGATCTTCTCCAGATCCTTCTCGACTGTGCCCGTACTGCCGACGCCCGCCTTGATCTGATGATAAAATGAATAACTGTTTTTGCCGTTCTGCTTCGTGTAATAGAGTGCCTTATCTGCTTTTGCGTAGCAGTCTTCAAGTGAATCGCCTTTCCTGCTCATGCATAGTCCACCGGACAGGGAAGCCTCCTGAAATTCGATCTCTTTTTCCTTCTTCTCCGCAAAACTCTCAAATATACTTCTTATCAGCTCATCTGCTTCATCCCTTGTCAGATCCGGCAGAAAGATCAAGAATTCATCTCCGCCAAGTCTGCAGGTGACCGCTTCCCCTGCACATTCGGAAATAGTCTCACCCAGCAGCTTTAAGATCCGGTCTCCGGATTTATGACCATAGATATCATTGATCTTCTTCAGATTGTCCAGATCCAAAAAGGCCAGACAGCCTTCATGTTTCTGCATTTCCTCCGCGATCTGTTTCTCGCCGAGATTACGCATAGAAAGTCCGGTGAGGATATCAATATTCTGCACATTCTTCTGACTGTTCATCGTATCGACCACTTCGGAAATAAAATGTATTGCTTCCTGGGTTCCCGACGTTTCCGGTTCCGTCATCACCGCTCCATCAAAGAGCGACTGATCCCGCTCTACAATCCGCAGTTCACCCGCATCAAAAATTCTGATAAATGTATCTGCTATCACCGGATCAAACTGTTTACCCTTATTTGTAATGATCTCATTGCGGATCGTCTCTGCCGAAAGCGCATTTCTGTAAATTCGCTTGGAATTCATGGCATCATAACTGTCTGCAACAGCAACAATTCGCGCAAAAACAGGAATTTCCTCTCCCCGCAATCCATCCGGATAACCGGTTCCGTCATACCGTTCATGGTGATGTCTTGCCACTTCTTTCGCATGTGGAACTAAAGTAATATTATCCAAAATGTCGGCACCCATAGCCGCATGCTGCTTGATAATATCGTATTCAGCATCCAGAAGCTTTGTCGGTTTATTGAGGATGATATCCGGTATTCCGATCCTTCCTATATCATGCAGATAGGCAGCATTTCTGATATTCTCCACCTCTGTGGCATCCCAGCCCATTGCTCTTGCGATCAATGCAGAATATTCGGCTACCCGATAGGAATGTCCTTTTGTATATTCATCTTTGGACTCGATCATCACAGACAGCGTCTGTATCAACTGAAGGGACATGATCTCTGTCTGTTTTCTGCGTTCTTCCACCCGCTCCAGTTGACGTTTTTCTTCCCGGACACGTATCTCCTTCACGGTATTGATGATCGTAAAGAACAGTAACAACAGCATTCCGGCACACAGAAAAATTTCTGATGCATATACCATAAAATAGACAGATAAACACTCCGCCAGCACACCTGTCATAGACACCAGAAGTCCCACTACAGCCAGACTATAATCTCCGATCCTGCCTTTGCGATAATCCAGATAAAAGGTGATAAAAACCGCAAAGATCGCAATGCCCAATATGATGTGGGAAATGTACAGCGTATCCAGATAATCGGCTATCTCAGCGAACTGCAGAATGCTGGAGATCACA
The DNA here is from genome assembly GCA_945828315.1 of uncultured bacterium. GTDB lineage: Bacteria > Bacillota > Clostridia > Lachnospirales > Lachnospiraceae > W0P33-017. The sequence goes on from CALZQA010000067.1 coordinate 14,166, forward strand.
AAATTCAAAACAGCAACCCACTCTATGATCCCATAGATCTTCTTATAACGCCCCTGCTGGATACTGTCCACGTAAAAGAGGATGGGAACTGGTGCGATCATCACGATCACAAAGCATAAAGCTGACAGCGAAGATGCGTTTGGCATATACATCTGACGCAGTTTGGATTCCCCCAACATCCACATCGCTCCCAATATCATACACCATCCAAGATACTCCAGAGGAATCCGTATTTTATAAACGATACTTAAAGCAACGCTGAAGATAATCGTTATAATTCCGGCAAAGAGAATAAATAGCGAAATGATGCTGAATCTTCCGTAAGCACTCAGCAGATAATTCCAGATGTCTGCCTTATCACCGCAATAGATCTGATTGACCACGCCCGAATAACGTTTGGAATTGGATACCAATTCAATGCGAAGTTCTTTGCCCGCATCCTTTGAGGACGTATCGCAAAATACATATCGGCTTGTAGACTCAGAGCCGAAAGGTCTCGTCTTTGTCGTGTCATAGATATAGCGAAGCTCCCCGTCGATGTAAAAGCGGACGCTTTGCTGGGAACCCCGGATCATGATCGCGTTTTCCGCGTAATCCTCCGGAAGAAGTGTTGTGACAACCATTGCCTCTCCCGGCTTCACATCGTATGTACCGGGTGCAGTGATCTGCTCCCTTGTGCCGTCCGGCTTCTCCCAGTATAAGATTCCTTCATAAATCAGTTGGCTCGATTCACTTCCCGTTTCACGCTCTGAAGGGCAGAAAATCTGCGCAAGAAATAAACTGATAAACGTCACTGCCACAAGTACATAGAA
>CALZQA010000068.1 GCA_945828315.1 uncultured bacterium
AGGGTAACGACCTCTACTACGAGATGAAGGAATCAGGCGTTATCGATAAGACGACGATGGTGTTCGGACAGATGAACGAGCCGCCCGGAGCACGTATGCGTGTCGGCCTGACCGGTTTGACCATGGCAGAATATTTCCGTGACAAGGGCGGAAAGGATGTGCTGTTATTCATTGACAACATCTTCCGTTTTACCCAGGCAGGATCAGAGGTTTCTGCGCTGCTGGGACGTATGCCCTCAGCCGTAGGTTACCAGCCTACCTTACAGACAGAGATGGGTGCGCTTCAGGAGCGTATTACATCCACAAAGAACGGTTCTATCACTTCCGTACAGGCAGTTTATGTGCCTGCGGATGACTTGACAGACCCTGCACCGGCGACTACATTCGCGCATTTGGACGCAACCACTGTATTGGAGCGTTCCATCGCAGCACTTGGTATTTACCCGGCTGTAGATCCGCTGGCATCCACCTCCCGTATCCTCGACCCCCGTATCGTAGGAGAGGAGCACTTCAAGGTAGCCCGCGGTGTGCAGGAGATCTTACAGAAGTATAAGGAATTACAGGATATTATCGCGATCCTCGGTATGGACGAGCTGTCAGAGGATGACAAGGTAGTTGTAAACCGTGCGCGTAAGATCCAGAGATACCTGTCACAGCCGTTCCATGTAGCAACACAGTTCACCGGAATGGAAGGAAAATATGTACCCATCGCCGAGACGATCCGCGGCTTCAAGGAGATCCTGGAAGGAAAGCACGACGATATTCCTGAGGGACTGTTCCTGAATGCAGGTTCTATCGATGAAGTACGTGCCCGCATGAAATAGGGGGTAGCGTATGGCAGATGAAAGCAAGATTTTTCAGGTAGAGATCATTACACCCGAGCGTGTATTTTACAAAGGCGAGGCAACCATGATCGAATTTACCTCCGTAGAAGGCGATATGGGTGTGTATAAAAATCATATCCCGCTGACAACCGTGCTTGCTCCCGGTATCGTTACGATCACCGAGGCGGAAGGACAGAAGAAAGCGGCAGTACATTCCGGATTTGCACAGATCCTCGGGGATAAGGTGACGCTCCTTGCGGAGATTGCCGAGTGGCCCGATGAGATCGACTGGGACCGAGCCGAGGCAGCCAAACGGCGTGCCGAGGAGCGGCTCGCAGCCAAGGCAGAGAATCTGGATGTGGCAAGAGCAGAGCTGGCACTGCGCAGAGCGCTGGTGCGTATCAGCCTGAGATAAAACAAATGAAAAAGCTGTTCTCTGGGAAGGAGAACGGCTTTTTTTATTAAGAATTAGAAAAGAAGCTGAAAAAAGTGTATGAAATCAAGGGGAAAAATGATAGAATACTAGTTAGTGGTAATTTGCCACAAATATTTTTTAGAGTAAGGGGTTTACTTGTGAGAGAGAGACTGGGATTACAGACACTTACAAATGAGATACCGATCGGTGTTTACCGGAGCATGATCGATCCGGTGCTGATTTCGAAAACACACGGCGTCAGCGGAAAGCTGTCCATAGCGGCAGAACTGGAGCGCTATGATACGATCGGAAAAGACTGCGTAGCTGTCTGTGTGAATGACTTGATCGCCGCAGGCGCAAAACCGCTGTTTTTCTATGACACGATTTCCTGTGCGAGACCAAAGAAGGATAAGATCGAGGATCTGGAAGCCGGTGCACGCAGTTCCTGCGAGGAGCTGGGCATTGCCTACGCAGGCAGCGAGATCATGGAGCTGCCGGATATTTTTCATTATGATCAGTATGACATGGTCGGTTTTGCGGTGGGAATTCTGGACCGGGGAACGGTAAAGGACAAGCAGGTGATCAAACAGTCAGATGTGATCATGGGACTGGCATCGGATGGTCTGCATAATAATGGATATGTGGCGGCAAAGAAAAAACTTTTTTTGACAAAGACCAGTATGGAAGTTTATTACGAAAATCTGCAAAGTACGCTTGGTGAGCTTTTAATGCAGCCGACGCGATGCTACCAAAAGGTGCTGGAGGCAATCTACCATGAGGGCATTTCTATCAGTCATTGCATTCAGGTTGCCCATGGAGGACTGGATGCGGCACTGCATAAACTCCTGCCGGAAAATTGCGGTGCAGTGATCAAGCAGCCGAAGCAGAATATACCGCCGCTGTATGTAATGTTGCATCAGGATGGCAACATTCCGCTGGAGCAGCTGCGTGCAACCTGCAATATGGGTGTCGGCATGCTGTTCATAGTGTCAGAGGAGGATGTGGATCGTGTGATCGATATTATCGATGAGTCCGGCGAGCGGCCGGTACCGCTTGGTCTGGTCGAAACACCAAGCAAGGAGATTCGTTACATATAAGAGAGGAATGTACAACGAATGAGTTCACAGGATAAATTAGAGAAAGTATTGCGTGATATTCATGTGCTGATCTCCCGAAGTGAGGTATATGATAAGGATCGCATCATCGTAAACAAACAGGAAATGTTTGGTCTGATCGACCGGCTGAACGCCAGCATTTATGAGATCATGGAGGAGTATGAGCTGACAAAGCAGAGCCGTGATAAGGCGGAGCGCGAGCATAAAAAGCAGGGAGATAAGATCATTTGGGATGCCAGTCGCAAGGCAGAGGATATTTATGCGGCATCTGTCATGTATACGGATGAGGCACTGAACCACATACAGGCGATCATGGACGAGTCTACCGAACAGATCCGCGCGGTACAGGATGCCATGATCAAAGATCTGGAGGAGAAAAAGCAGATCGTCCGCACCAATCAGCTGGAGCTGAAATCCCAGCTGCAGGATCTGGTGGATACCGAAAAATATCTTTCTTTGATCGAGGAGCGGAACAAAGAGATTGAGCGGGAAAAAGAAAAACATGGCAGAAGATTCGGGGCGCCGAAGGAAAAGAGCCAGTTCGCGGATGTAAAGACAGAGATCCGTATCAATAAAGAATATTTCCGTAATGCCGGCATTGAGCTGGAGGAGGACAAGGAAGCGGCCGGAGAGCCTGCAGAAGATGAAGAAATCCCTGATCTGCCGGATGCGGATCCGATCGAGGCAAAAGAGGCGCAGATCGACCTGTCAGGTGTGGAATGGGATGTGGATGGACTGAATGACCCCCAGACATCGAAGGAATCCGGTGAGGAACAGACCGAACATCACAGACGGCATAAAAAATGGTTTTAAATATATACAAATTAAATGGAGGAAAAAAGCATGAAATTATATGATGGAGGTGTCTATCTTGTAAATGAGAACGAGATCATTGCAGACACCAGTGAAGCAGCGGCGATCCTGCAGAGCAAGACCGGAAGCGTCCCTGCAAAAGAGGAAGCAAAAAAAGGAACCCTTGCTTATAATATTTTAAAAGAACACAATACTTCCGGTAACATGAATGAGCTTCAGATCAAGTTTGACAAGCTCACCAGCCACGACATCACATTTGTAGGTATCATTCAGACCGCACGTGCGTCAGGCCTGGAAAAATTTCCGATCCCCTATGTGCTGACAAACTGCCATAATTCGCTGTGTGCAGTGGGCGGAACGATCAATGAGGACGACCACATGTTTGGACTGAGCTGTGCAAAGAAGTACGGCGGTGTCTATGTACCTCCTCATCAGGCAGTTATTCATCAGTATGCGCGTGAGATGCTTGCTGGCGGCGGAAAGATGATCCTCGGATCGGATTCCCACACCCGTTACGGAGCGCTTGGAACCATGGCAATGGGCGAGGGTGGTCCGGAGCTTGTAAAGCAGCTGCTCTCACAGACCTATGATATCAAGATGCCCGGTGTGGTAGCTGTATATTTAAAGGGGAGCTTAAAGCCCGGTGTCGGACCGCAGGACGTTGCGATCGCCATCATCGGAGAGGTGTTTGAAAAAGGTTATGTAAAAAATAAAGTGATGGAGTTCGTAGGTCCCGGTGTTGCAAACCTGAGTGTGGATACACGAATCGGCATTGACGTTATGACGACGGAGACCACTTGTCTTTCTTCCATCTGGAGCACAGACGGAAAGGTGAAGGAGTGGTACGATATCCACGGCAGAAGCGGCGATTTCAAGGAGCTGCATCCGGCACCTGTCAGCTACTATGACGGCTGCATCGAGATCGATCTGGATGAGATCGAGCCGATGATCGCAATGCCTTTCCATCCGAGCAATGCATATACGATCCGCGAGCTGAATGCGAATCTGATGGATATTCTGGATGACTGCGAGAAACGTGCAAAGGTCAGCTTCAATGGCGCGGTAGATCTGAACCTGAAGGAAAAAGTGCGCGACGGAAAGCTGTATGTCGATCAGGGTATCATTGCAGGCTGTGCCGGCGGCGGATTTGAAAATATCTGTGACGCGGCAGACATCCTGGCCGGTGCGAGCATCGGACCGGATGAGTTTACACTGAGTGTTTACCCGGCAAGTATGCCCATCTATATGGAACTGGTAAAGAATGGTGCGGCTGCGAAGATCATGCAGACCGGTGCGATCCTTAAGACTGCGTTCTGCGGCCCCTGTTTTGGCGCCGGAGATACACCTGCAAACAATGGATTTTCTATCCGCCATTCTACACGTAATTTCCCGAACCGTGAGGGTTCAAAGGTACAGAACGGCCAGGTAGCATCTGTGGCACTCATGGATGCGCGTTCCATTGCAGCAACCGCAGCCAACAAGGGATATCTGACCGCAGCTACTGATTTTGATGTGAATTATACAAAACCGAAATATTTCTTTGATAAGACGATCTACGAGAACCGCGTTTATGACAGCAAGGGCGTGGCACATCCGGAGGAGCCGATCAAGCTCGGACCCAACATCAAGGATTGGCCTCAGATGTCTGCTTTGACAGAAAATCTGCTGTTAAAGGTTGTTTCTGAGATCCATGATCCTGTGACGACCACCGATGAGCTGATCCCTTCCGGCGAGACATCTTCTTATCGTTCCAATCCACTCGGACTGGCAGAGTTTACGTTGTCTCGTAAAGATCCGGACTATGTGCCCCGTGCAAAAGAGGTGCAGAAGGCAGAGAAGGCGCGTGTGGCTGGCGGGCATCCCTGTCAGGAGCTGCCGGAGCTGAAGGATGTCATGAATATTGTAAAGACAAAATTCCCGGAGGCAAGCCATGAGAATTTTGGTATCGGAAGTACGATCTTTGCCGTAAAGCCCGGTGACGGCTCTGCCCGCGAGCAGGCTGCTTCCTGCCAGAAGGTACTTGGCGGCTGGGCAAACATTGCCAACGAGTATGCCACAAAGCGTTATCGCTCTAATCTGATCAACTGGGGTATGCTTCCCTTCCTTATTCCCGAGGGTGAGTTGCCTTTTGCCAACGGTGATTATATCTGGGTTCCTGGAATCCGAAAAGCAGTTGAGGAGAAAGCGGATGTCATCACTGCGTATGCAGTGAAGGATGGCAGCCTGAAAGAGTTTACGATGACGCTGGGTGATCTGACGGACGATGAGCGAGAGATCATCTTAAAGGGATGTCTGATCAACTATAATCGTGTTTCATAGTCAGAGGACAGGCGTGATACTCTAAAGGAGATTGATATGGAAGAGGACAAGGAAAAGAAATCTGTCAAACGTTCAGACTGGGACATTCGTCCTTACCTGGCGATCGGTGCGCTGATCTTTCTTGTATTTTGCTGTTGTATTGCTGTGTTTACGGTGATCTTTAAATATGCCGCTCTTAAGAAAGTCTGTGCGGCATTCATCGGAGTATTGCAGCCGATCCTGATCGGTGCGGTGCTGGGCTATCTGTTCAATCCGCTCATGCGCCGGATCGATGTGGGACTTTGCAGTCTGATCCTTCCGAAAGTAACTAATAAGGAAAAAGTGAAACATGCCATCCGTGTGATATCCAGTATATTGACACTGGTCATTTTCCTGACACTGTTCGGCCTCATCATCTATATGATCGTTCCGGCGCTCATAGAAAGTATTGTCAATCTGGTCAATACGATGTCCATGAACGTGGAGCATTTTATCGACTGGTATAACAGGTTATCGATACCCGGGAAAGGCTCCGGCGAGTGGGAGAGTTATCTGCTCATGGCAGCTGAATATATTGAGGATTGGTTTGATCATACGCTTGTTCCGCAACTGCAGGATTTCGGGCGTTGGCAGGATTATCTGACCAGCATCACGGTAAGTGCGATCAATGTTGTAGTGGTACTCAAAAATGTGATCATCGGTCTGATCGTGTCCATTTATGTACTGATGGAGAAGGAACGGTTTGAAGGCCAGGCGAAGAAGATCACGTTTGCGATACTCCCCGTGAAGCAGGCAAATACACTGATCCAGATCGTGCACAAGATCGATCAGATCTTTGGCGGATTTATCATCGGTAAGATCATTGATTCCATTATTATCGGGATCCTCTGTTTTATCGGATGTTCCATCCTCCGGATGCCGTATACATTGCTTGTCAGTGTCATCATCGGTGTCACGAATATCATTCCGTTCTTCGGACCGTTCATCGGAGCGATCCCTTGTCTGATCATCGTAACGATCACAGACCCGCTGCACGGTTTGTACCTGCTGATCTTTGTTCTGGTCTTGCAGCAGGTGGACGGAAATATCATCGGACCGAAGATCTTGGGCGATTCTACCGGATTGTCCTCCTTCTGGGTTATTTTTGCGATCATGGTGGGTGGTGGTCTGTTTGGCTTTACGGGCATGCTCTTTGGTGTGCCGGCCTTCGCAGTGATTTATTATCTGGGACAGCGGCTGATCGCATATTTGCTGAAACGGAAAGGTCTGCCGTCAGCCTCACTGGATTATACGGTTGTGACGCATGTGGATCCGGAGACAAAAAAATTGTGTACCGGTGACTGGGAGCGCAACGAACCCTTCCGGTTTGCAACGAAAAAGAGAAAAAAACCGCAGGAAAAAGCAAAGGAAAAATAATGTAAGAGCAGTAGGAAAAGTATCTGTTTTCTACTGCTTTTATTTTTGACATGAAAGGTCACCTATGGTAAGATAGAGTGTAAGTATACCTATATCACATATAGAAAAATGTCACTTGGAAGTACGAGGTGAACACTTTGGATAAGTATGAATATAAGCTGAAATTGGATGAGATAGAAACACTGGCGGGCGAAAAAAACTACGCTGCAGCGGCAGAGATCGCTGATAGTATCAACTGGCGCAAGGTGCGCAACGTCAACTCGCTGATGCTGGTGGGAGAGGTCTATCAGCAGACCGGACGCTATGAGGACAGCAAGGAGCTGCTGCTCATGGCCTATGATCGTTCGCCGATCGGGAAAAAGATCATATACCGTCTAGCGGAGATCGCTATCGAGGCAAAACAGTTCGAGGAAGCGCAGGAGTATTACGATGAGTTTGTGGAGATCGCACCTCATGATACGCTCAAATATGTGCTGCGCTATCGTCTGAGTCAGGCAAAGGGAGAGCCGATCACATCACAGATCGCGATCTTAAATGAGTTGAAGGAACAGGAGTACACAGAAGAATGGGCATTCGAGCTGGCGTATTTATATCATCAGGCCGGTATGACAGAGAAATGTATCGAGGCCTGCGATGAGCTGATCCTGTGGTTCGGCGACGGTCTCTATGTGGAGAAAGCGTTGGAATTAAAAATGCTCTACCAGCCGTTGAGCCCGGAACAGGAAGAAAAGTACAAGCAGTTCCGCAGGAAGAAAGACGGCATGATCGAAGTCCGGCCGGATGAATATCTGGAATCCGGTGAGATCATCAACAATACGATCAAGATTCCGGAGGTACATGTCAATGCAGACCGCTTCAACACGCAGAATCTGCAGGAAGAACTGGCGAGGGGCATGCAGCAGATCATGGAGGCTACCGAGAAGGAGACCGTTCATGATACGATGGATTCTATTAAGAAAATGGTGGAGGAGATCCCCTATCTGCAGCCGCTTTTGTCGGATGAGAATACGCAGACAGAGGCATTGCTGCCGTCAGAATATGAGACGGATGAGGAAATTGACGGCTCTTTGAATCTGAATTTTCAAGAGATTTTAGAAGAGGAATACGATGGACAGATCTCGCTGGCACTGCCAAACGGAGGTACCAGTGAGCCGCAGATCAGCGGACAGATGACTATCGAGGATGTTCTGGCTGAATGGGAGAAGACCAAGCGGGCCGCGGAGGCTGCGATGGAAGATGCCCAGCAGCGAAAACTGGAATCCGCAAAGAAACGGGCATTGCAGGAGACCGGCGATCTTATGGAACGTCTGGCAGCAGTGATCCCGCAGTTGGATGCGGGAGCGACGACAAAAGACCTGGTGGAACAGGCTTATGGAGAGGCAACACCGGAGTCTGTGGAACGTGCATCGCAGGCACTTGCAGATGCAAACGAGCGTTTGCAGGAGGAGATCGATCGCTTACAGGCAGAAAATCTTGATGAGATCGACCAGGCTCTGGCTGCAGAGTTGGAAGCAGAGGGCTTAGAGATGTATCAGGATCCCGAGCCGGAGGAGCAGGAAAATCAGGAGCAAGGTGAGCCGGAGCAGGAAGAACCGGAGGAAAAGCTGCAGCAGTCCGGCGTGCGGCGTGAGCTGAGTCATCCGTCTGTAGAACATACAACGAAGACTTTTCCGGATATTTCCGATATTTTATCGACCGCTGCGTTTGGTGGGGCGGAAGTCGCAACTGTGACACAGACTGATGGGCCGGAGCCGGCAGAGGAACAGCCTGCGGGAGAGTTGATAGAAGAGGAGTCTGTGCCGGAGAAGGGGGATCATATTGATCAGATGCTTTCTGATTGGGAGGCGATGAAGGATCCGACCACTCCGTTACCCGAGATCAGCATGGATCTGTTCGAGGAACCGATCGAGCCTCCGGAAAGGACAAAAGCTCCGTTTAACGGCATTAAAAAGCTGGATGCGGAGATGGCAAAACGTTTTTCTTATTTTGCAAAAGTAGACGGTATGGAACCGCAGATCTGTCATGCGTTGAATGGCTGCGGTGCATATCTCGCCGGTATCAGTCAGACGGATGGAGGAAATCTGATCATAGAGGGCGCGTCCGGCTGCGGTAAGACGATGTTGGCGACGAACCTTGTAAAGACACTTCAGCAGATGATCGATAAGCCCGGTAAGCAGATCGGAAAGATCAATGGTGATGCCTTAAACCACAAGGATATTCCGGCGTTGATGGATAAGATCAGCGGTGGATGTCTGATCATTGAGCGGGTCGGAGACCTGTCGAGAGAGACGGAGAGTAAGCTTTCCGCTTATCTGGAGGAGCATCCGGCGGAGCTGTTAGTCATTCTGGAAGATGATAAGGACAGCATAGCAAAGGCGCTGGGCAGACATGAGGGATTTGCGGCGAAGTTTGGCGAGCGGATCACGATTCCGTTCTTTACAAATGATGAGCTTGTAGAGTTTGCGAAGACCTACGCGGAAGAAAACGGCTACGGGATCGATGCGATGGCGATACTGGCATTGTACACGCGCATCAGCAATATCCAAAAGCTCGACCAGGCGACGACACTCGTGGAGGTAAAGGAGATCGTGGACGAGGCGATCGACCGAGTGGAGAAGGGCAGCCTGAAAAAGATGCTCGGCATTCTCACTTCCAAGCGCTACGACGAGAACAATTACGTAGTTCTGCGTGAGAGGGATTTTGAGGAATGATACTAAAATAAAAGATGGGGAGATAGTGGTATGGGCAATTTTACAGAACTGGATATGTATCTTTTCGGACAGGCAACTCATTATGATATCTACAAAAAGTTGGGCGCGCATCTGATGACGGTCAGGCGCAAGCAGGGTGTGATGTTTGATCTGTGGGCACCGGGAGCCAGGCGTGTATGGGTGTTCGGTACCTTTAATAACTGGGATGAGACCAGTCATGAGATGAAACGGCTCGAACCGACAGAATGCGGTATTTATGAGCTGTTTGTTCCCGGCGTCAAGCAGGGAGATATGTACAAATTTGTGATCGAGACCGCAGAAGGAAAACTGCTCTACAAGGCAGATCCGTATGCGAATCAGGCAGAACTTCGTCCGGGTACGGCATCGGTGGTAGCAGATATCGATCATTTCAAGTGGACGGATTCGACATGGATGAAGGAACGTGAGCAGAAGGATGTATACAAGGAGCCCATGGCGATCCTTGAGGTACATCCCGGATCATGGATGCGTCATCCGAATCGTGAAGACGAAGGATTCTACACCTATCGTGAGTTTGCCAAATCATTGATCAAGTATGTAAAAGAAATGGGTTATACCCATGTGGAATTAATGGGTATTTCCGAGTATCCTTATGACGGTTCCTGGGGTTATCAGGTGACAGGATATTATGCACCGACCTCCCGTTACGGTTCACCGGAGGATTTTGCGTATCTTGTCGACCAGCTCCACAAAAATAAGATCGGTGTCATCTTAGACTGGGTGCCTGCACATTTCCCGAGAGATGCGCACGGACTGGCAAACTTTGACGGCACCTGTCTGTATGAGTATGCAGATCCCCGCATGGGAGAACATCCCGACTGGGGAACCAAGATTTTTGACTATGGAAAAAATGAGGTAAAGAACTTCCTGATCGGAAGCGCGCTCATGTGGGTAGAGCATTACCACGTGGACGGTCTTCGTGTGGATGCGGTGGCTTCCATGCTTTATCTTGACTACGGAAAGCAGGACGGACAGTGGCTGGCGAACAAGTATGGTGAAAATAAAAACCTTGAGGCGATCGAGTTCTTCCGTCATATCAACACGCTGATCACCGGACGAAATAAAGGCGCGATCATGGTGGCAGAGGAATCTACCGCATGGCCTATGGTGACCGGAAAGGCAGAGGACGGCGGCCTGAACTTCTCCATGAAATGGAATATGGGCTGGATGCATGATTTCCTGGATTACATGAAGCTTGACCCCTATTTCCGTAAGGATAATCATTACAAGATGACCTTTGCCATGAGCTATAACGAGAGCGAGAAGTACATTTTGGTGCTCTCGCATGACGAGGTCGTTCATCTGAAATGTTCGATGATCAATAAGATGCCGGGACTGGAAGGCGATAAGTTTGCGAATCTGAGACTGGCGTATACATATTTTATGATGCATCCCGGCAAAAAGCTGTTATTTATGGGACAGGATTTTGCACAGCTGCGGGAGTGGAGCGAGGAGCGCGAGCTCGACTGGTTCCTACTGGCAGAAAAACCCCATCAGCAGATCCATGATTATATGAAAGAGCTGCTTCATATGTATAAAAAGTATCCGGCAATGTACGAATTGGATCATGAGTGGAACGGATTTGAGTGGATCAATGCAGATGATACGGAGCGCAGTATTTACAGCTTTATTCGTAAATCTTCCGATGGCAAGAAGTGCCTGATCTGTGTGCTGAACTTCACTCCGGTAGCCAGACCGGAATACCGCGTCGGCGTACCTCAGGCGGGCGGCTATAAACTGATCCTGAATTCCGACGATGTGCGTTTCGGAGGTACCGGGGCAGAGATTCCCAAGAGCTTCCGTGCGAAAAAAGGAGAATGGGACGGTCAGCCCTATTCCATCGGATATCCGCTACCGCCGTTTGGAGCTGCTATCTTCTCATTTGATTACAAAGCTAAAAAGTAAGTGTAAGCTTGTATTAGAGTCACTGTATACAGTGGCTCTAATTTTTTTGCCTGTTTCATCCGAAATATGTATCAACCGGAAATCTATGATTTAGAAATATCGAATTTAAGATAGAATGGGCAGTTAGCTGCCGTACCGTAAAAGGAGAGACTACATGCAGATTGAGCAGATAGAGAAAAAGGGAATGTTTCAACAGGCACAGGTGAGTGGCGGACAGGGCAATGATACATCCGTCCGGGAGGCAGAAAAACGGCCAAAAAGAACCGATATAGTGACAGGATCGGTGCCTGTCACGCAGACGGTCACCTATACAAAGCCGGAGCAGGATACAGCCTTTGCCGACATCAAAAACAGTGCGTCGGTAAAGGATGCAGTGCAGATGAAAAACGAGATGCTCGTGGGGGCGAATACGACCACGCCGAAACATGCACATGCGTTGGAAGAAGACGGTTTTTCACTGCCGGACACGGATATTCACACGGTGGTGACCGAAACGGACAAGATACAGATGCAGCTGGCAAAGGCGGGTAAGGATACCAGTTATTTCAGTGGGGAATTGAGTGCGGAACAGATCGAACAGATCGCGGGTTCTGCGGCGCTGGCGGCGCAATATGAGAGCGCATTTGATCAGGCTGACGCGATCCAGTCGCTCAGTGAGGGTGCATTGAAATATATGCTGGACAATGAGCTGGAGCCTACGATCAGTAATATTTACCGGGCACAATATAACGGAACCTATGCCCGGGTGGAGCAGCCGGATGAAAAACTGGATCAGGCACAGATCACAGAACAGATAGAAAAAGTCATTGCAGCCGCAGGCATGGCATCATCGGAACAAAATATCTATGCCTGCAAATGGCTGGCAGCCAACGACATACCCGTGACGACAGAAAATCTGACTCGTCTGCAGTCTCTACAGGATCTGCAGTTTCCTTTGGACCGGCGGGATCTGCTGACCGCCATGCAGACAGCTGTCGCAGAGGGGAAAACGCCTGCGGATGCTTATCTGGTAGACAGCGCGTCACTGATCTCCCGTGCCGAAGATGCCGCGGAAGTCCTTGCCCGGACAACAGACCGGGAACTGGCATATCTTGTTGACCAGGGGCAGGAACTGACCATTGCAAACCTGCAGGAAGCCCACAATCTGATCGAGAGTGGAGCAGTTACCGTTGAAGAAACGTGGACAGCGGCAGATGAAGAGACTATCAAAGCAGCCTTTTCCGAAAAAGGTCTGGCGTTTCTGGAGGCGCGCAGAATGCTGGAGGAAACCCGTCTGGCCATGACGACAGAGGCAAATTACGGGCTTTTGAAGAGGGGAATGGAAATAGAGATCAAACCGCTGGTACAGCTGGTAGAGGATCTGAAGACACAGGAGCAGAGTTATTATAAGCAGCTTTTGGAAGCAGACGGCAGTGAGGCGACAGCGGAGCAGATCGCGCAGTTCAAAGAGACGATCGAGACGGCGGAGCAACTGAGATCCATGCCTGCCTATGCACTGGGCAGCAGACTTTTTGATGGGACGGCAGCAGGTCTTCATGAGGCCGGTACACAGCTGCAGGCGAAAATGGAGGCGGCGGGGGAAGCTTATGAGACGCTGATGACTGCTCCCCGGGCAGACATGGGTGATTCCATTCATAAAGCATTCCGCAATGTGGATGATATTTTGCAGGAGATCGGTATGGAGCCGACAGAGGGCAACGCCCGTGCCGTGCGCATTCTGGCCTATAATCAGATGGAGATCAATGAGCAGTCCGTGTTGGAGATGAAGCTGGCAGACCGTCAGGTACAGCAGGCGTTTGACAGCCTAAAACCGGCAGTAGTCCGGGAGATGATCCGCGAGGGCATCAACCCGCTGCAGATGCAGATCAGTGAGCTGAACGAGCAGGCAGATCAGATCCGCACGCAGATCGGCGGCGGGGATGGTATTACAAAATTCAGCGAATATTTGTGGAAACTGGAACAAAATCATGATATTTCCGCGCAGGAGCGGGATTCCTTTATCGGCATCTACCGTTTGATCCATCAGGTGGAAGCAGGCGATGGAGCGGCGATCGGTGCACTCGTTCAGCAGGGCGCGTCGCTTACCATGGGTAATCTGCTCAGTGCGGTGCGCAGCGGAAAAAAGAGCGGTATGGATTACAAGGTCGACGACCGGTTTGGCGGGATGGAGGGTTCTTTCAAAGGCACATCCATCACAGACCAGATCAATGCTGCGTATCAGACACAGTGTATGGAAGCAGTGCAGCAGATCGCACAGGAGCCGGAGCAGTTTGCGGATCTACTTTCGCAGGAAAACTGGAAAGAAATGACACCGGAGCAGCTTCTGGAGCAGCTGCAGAAGATGCCTGGCGACCGGACAGCGGACGAAGCATACGACAGAGAATTTTTACAGGATATGCAGACGGCTGCGGCAGCACAGGCAGAAGCCTATGAAATGCTGGAGACCTATGATGTACCGGTGACAGTAAACAATGTGCTTGCAATGCAGCAGATGATGGCAAGTCCAAATGATGCGCTGCGGCGCCTGTTCGGGCTGACAGACCGGATAGAAAATGAGGACAAAAAGGAAGATCTGATGGCAGAGATCGCGCAGATCAAGGAAGATATCCTGCACAAGCTGGGCGAAAATATCCAGACACCGGAGGAGCTTGCCAAAGCGCAGGAAACGCTGGCCGAGGTGGCAGAGCACTGTGGTCAGACCGTGATGTACGAGGGAATGACAAGACTGGATGTCCGCCAGTTTCAGATGATGACGGCGCAGCTCCATTTAGGTGTCAGCATGACAAGGGAGGAGCGTTATCAGATCCCCATCCTGACCGGTGACGGCGCCATGGGCGTCAATGTGAGGATCATCCGCGGCTCTGAAAAAAAGGGTAGCGTGCGTTTGACAATGGACAGTGCAGCCTATGGCAAAGTGGCAGCGGAGTTCCACGCAGAGGAAAAGGGTATCCGGGGATATCTGGCATCGGATTCCAGAGCCGGAACAGATCGGCTGCAGCAGGAGCAGCCCCGTGTGGAGGAACTGTTGGGAGAATTGACCGGCGACGAGGCTGAAAACGAGGTTCGCGTGATCTTCAGCGAGCACCTGGATCTGGTGCGGTTTGAGCTGGCCGGAGGCAAAAGCGGGCAGCCGGCGGATGAAACCCGGCGGGAGATCCAGACAAAGGAACTGTACGGCATCGCAGAAAAATTGATCCGATTTTTCAGGGAAGGGATTACGGAAGAGGCGTAAGCGACCGATATATCAAATATGAGAATTACTGATGACAGGGAACGTCATCGACGAACAAACGCAGGGAAGCGCACAAGGAAAATATCAGAGGTGCGAAAATGAAAGTAAATCAGAATGTATCAGCAGTTATTTCGAATGCTCATCTTCACCGGACAGAGAACAAACTGACCGCGTCCATCGAGCGTTTATCTTCC
>CALZQA010000069.1 GCA_945828315.1 uncultured bacterium
AGATAGCGTAGCGTCTCGTGGGCTCGGAGATGTGTATAAGAGACAGGGATTTTTTTCCACAACACCTCTTTTTTGCCGGTATCGCGATCTCCGCCGGAGGCTTTTGTCGTATAGGAGATGCAGTTTCCTATATGACAAAAAAGGATGCAGCCTACACACAGACTACATCCTTTTGTATGGTTCGTCACATCTTTTATTTAAAGTATGCCACGCCGCTCTCAAAGATCTTCATATCCTGCTCGCCGTAGATATTGACTGCGACTGCATCACCACAACGCTCTGAGTGAGCCATCTTTCCAAGTACTCGTCCATCGGGGCTTGTGATACCCTCGATCGCCATGTAAGAGCCATTGACATTCCACTCTTCATCCATGGTGGGGTTTCCGGACTCGTTCACGTACTGGGTGACAACCTGTCCGTTCTCAAACAGCTTGTCCAGCCACTCCTTCGGTGCCACAAAGCGTCCCTCACCGTGAGAAGCAGGATTGGTGTAAACACCGCCCAGCGTTGCACCTGCCATCCAGGGCGACTTGTTGGAAACGACCTTTGTGTAAACCATCTTGCTGATATGACGTCCGATGGTGTTGTAGGTCAGCGTCGGTGAATCTGCGGTCTGCTCCGTGATCTTTCCGTAAGGAACGAGGCCAAGCTTGATCAGTGCCTGGAATCCGTTACAGATACCGAGTGCCAGTCCGTCACGCTCATTCAGAAGCTTCATGACTTCCTCGCTGATCTTCTCACTGCGGAACGCATTCGCGAAGAACTTTGCGCTTCCTTCCGGCTCATCACCTGCGGAAAATCCGCCGGGGAACATGATGATCTGTGCCTGTGCGATGGCCTTTGTAAACTCATCCACAGAATCACGGATACCGGCTGCGTCCAGATTCTTAAATACCTTTGTGATCACATTTGCGCCAGCGCGCTCAAATGCCTTTGCACTGTCGTACTCGCAGTTGGTTCCGGGGAATACCGGAATAAATACGGTAGGTTTTGCCACCTTATTCTTGCATACATAGATCTCTTTTGCCTCGTAGAGACCGGTCTTCACATCACTCTTATCGTCTACTGCGACTGTCGGGAATACTTTTTCCAGTGTTCCGGTCCAATCAGCGATGGCTTCATCCATTGACAGTGTCATCTCATCATAGACAAAGGATCTGGTGTCGTTGACACGTCCGATCACTGCGATATATTCTTCCAATCCTGCTGTCGCAAATGCCTCCTTCACTGCATCCACAGATGCCACCGGCACTTCTGCCACCAGACTTCCGAAGGCGGGTGCAAACAGAGTCTCTCGGGAAACGCTGCTGTCGATCGTCACACCGAGCTTATTACCGAAGCCCATCTTGCTGACAGCGGCTGCCACACCCTTGCCGTCCAGTGCGTAGGCAGAAACGATCGCCTTCTTTCCGATCAGCTCATGGATCTTATCATAGAGCTTCATTGCCTGCTCATAATCAGGCAGATCGTAAGCATCCTTTGCCATCGTAAAGAGCATCAGCTTGTTGCCCGCTGCCTTCAATTCCGGTGTGATCACATCCTGTTTAGTCGCCACATCCACTGCAAAAGACACCAATGTCGGCGGAACATCAATATCATTGAAGGTTCCGGACATGGAATCCTTTCCTCCGATGGAAGGCAGACCCAATGAGATCTGAGCCTGATAAGCGCCGAGAAGCGCTGCAAAGGGCTGGCTCCAGCGGGAAGGCTCCTCGCTCATGCGGCGGAAATACTCCTGGAAGGTAAAACGAACCTTGGAATAATCGCCACCTGCTGCCACGATACGTGACAGTGATTCTACAACTGCATATGCTGCGCCGTGATACGGGCTCCAGCTTGATAAATACGGGTCAAAACCGTAGGACATCATCGTTACGGTATCACACTTGCCCTCCAGTACCGGCAGTTTTGCCACCATGGACTGTGTCTCGGTCAGCTGATAACGTCCACCGTAAGGCATGTACACACTTCCGGCACCGATGGAACCGTCAAATCGCTCCACCAGCCCCTTCTGTGAGCAGACGTTCAGATCCTTCAGTGTCTCTGTCCATGCGGTCTTTACATCACCCTTCTCCAGAGCTTCTGCAACTGCAGGTAACTCATATTTTTTGAAGAAGTTCTCTGACTCCTCCGGAATATCCACTGCAACGGTCGTCTCCTGATGCGCGCCGTTCGTATCGAGGAAGGCACGGGAAATATTGACGATCTCCTTACCTCTCCACTGCAGGACAAGACGAGGCTGTTCCGTTACGGTTGCCACCTCGACTGCCTCCAGATTCTCCTCTGCAGCATATTTTAAGAACTGCTCAACATCTTCCGGTGCCACAACAACTGCCATACGCTCCTGCGACTCGGAAATTGCAAGCTCCGTGCCGTCCAGACCTGCATATTTCTTCGGTACCAGATCAAGGTTGACACGCAGTCCGGCAGCCAGCTCACCAATTGCCACGGATACACCGCCCGCACCGAAATCATTACATTTCTTGATCATGTGGGACACTTCGGGTCTTCGGAACATACGCTGCAGCTTGCGCTCTGTGGGTGCATTTCCCTTCTGAACCTCTGCACCGCACACTGCGGTAGACTGTGTATTGTGCGCCTTGGAAGAACCGGTCGCACCACCGATACCGTCACGTCCGGTACGTCCACCCAGCAGAATGATCACATCGCCGGGGTCAGAGGTCAGACGCTGTACAGCGCTTCTGGGTGCAGCGCCCATGACCGCACCGATCTCCATACGCTTTGCCACGTAACCGGGATGATAGATTTCCTTTACATATCCGGTTGCCAGTCCGATCTGGTTTCCATAAGAACTGTAACCCTGCGCAGCGCCGCGCACCAGCTTTTTCTGCGGCAGCTTTCCAGGGATCGTATCTTTTACGGATACGGTCGGATCGGCCGCACCGGTCACACGCATTGCCTGATATACATAGGTACGTCCTGACAGAGGATCACGGATCGCACCACCCAGACAGGTCGCAGCGCCACCAAAAGGCTCGATCTCCGTCGGATGGTTGTGTGTCTCATTCTTGAAATTGACCAGCCACTCCTCGGTCTTTCCGTCGATCTCTACCGGAACAACGATGGAGCAGGCATTGATCTCATCAGACTCCTCCTGATCCTCCAGCTTTCCCTCTTTTTTCAGGCGTTTCATAGCCATCAACGCCAGATCCATCAGGCAGACAAACTTGTCATCTCTGCCCGCATACATCTTCTGATGCGTCTCCAGATAGTCCTTATAGGTGTCCTCCATAGGTGCACGATAATATCCGTCGCCAAATGTCACATCCGTGAGCTCCGTAGAGAATGTGGTGTGACGGCAATGGTCAGACCAATAAGTATCAAGCACGCGGACCTCTGTTACGGAAGGGTCACGCTTTTCCTCATTCTTGAAATAATTTTGAATATGCAGAAAATCCTTAAAAGTCATTGCCAGATTCAGGGAATCATACAGCTCCTTCAGCTCGGCCTCCGCCATATTATTAAAGCCGTCAAAGATCTTTACATCTTCCGGCTCCGGGAAATCCTGCACAAGTGTTTCCGGTTTTTCCATACCCGTCTCGCGGGAATCCACAGGGTTGATGCAATGCTTTTTGATTGCTTCCAGCTGCTCCTCATCCAGCTCGCCCTCGATCACATAGGTAGTTGCAGAGCGGATGATCGGCTCCTCTTCCTCATTCAAAAGTCGCACACACTGTACGGCAGAATCTGCACGCTGGTCAAACTGTCCCGGCAGATACTCAACGCTGAACACAGCAGCACCTTTTGCATCAAAGGTCTCCTCGTACAGATCATCTACCGGCGGCTCTGAGAATACAGTCACCTTTGCCTTTTCGTAGGTGTCATCCGAAATATTTTCAATATCATAGCGGATCAGCACCCGCACGTTTGTCACCGTCTTGATTCCGAGGTAGCTTTTGATCTCTGACTTCAGATCCTTTGCTGCCACCGCAAAATCTGGTTTCTTCTCCGCATATACGCGACGCACATTACTCATGATTGTTCCTCCGTTTGTTAGGTTTGTATCAACAATACCTATATAATAATCAGAAATTACAAAGATTGCAACCTTTTTACCTGAAATGAGTATTTTCTTAAGCCTTCTTACTCTCCCAAAACTCCGAAAGAAGCCCGTCAACACTCTCCAGCGTGCAGCTCTTGCAGTCCTCCCACTCTCTCGGAAACAGCTGCCGGTTATCCCGTTGTAAAAAACGCTCATCCAAAAGCGCGATGACTCCCACATCCGAAAGCGTCCGGATCACGCGCCCTGCTGCCTGCTGCACCTTATTCATGCCTGGGAAGCGGTACACATAATCAAACCCGTCTCCTCCGCGCGCATCGAAAAAATTTTTCAGGATCTCACTCTCCCCTCCGATCTGGGGAATACCCGTTCCGACAATGATCGCACCGATGAGCTGATCCTCACGAAGGTCCACACCCTCGCCAAAAATGCCGCCCATCACACAAAACGCCACCATGGAATGTTCCCGTGGTCTGGAAAACTCCTGCAAAAAATCCTCCCGCTGCTGTTCGCGCATGCTCTGCGTCTGCATGATCACATCGATCTCCTCGCCCGACAGAAGCGCAAACTGTTCTTCCACATCAAGCATCATCTTATAAGAGGGAAAAAAAGCAATATAATTTCCCGTTTTTGCCTGCGCGATCCTTTTTATATAAGAAGCGATCCGTATAAACTCATCTGCTGTCCGCCTCGTATACTTGCTGCTCACATCCCTGCCCACAAATAACAGCCTCTGATCCGGCGTGAACACCGATCGGGCATACACCGCATAGTTATCATCCTTTGTGGACAACAGACTCTTATAGTATTGGATCGGCAGCAGAGTTCCAGAAAAGAAAATCGTGCTGTGCGCTTTATCCAGACACGCCTGTAAATTGATCGACGGATCCGCACAGTACAGCTTGAGTGCAAAGCTTCCGTCTTCCTCCATAGAGGAATAGATCACGTAGTTTTCATCCACCAGTTCATAAATATTCAGGAAATTGCGCAGTCCGAAGTAAAACTCCATCACCTCATCCCGCTCGGGTATCGTCAGCGGCTTCTGCAAAAAGCGCTCCATCTCTGATGCCAGCCGCATGAGGGCAAACACCAGATCATTGATGGATTCGTGCAGCATATAGTCCTCACATTCCCGCTTGTAGGTCAGCAGGATCTTGTTCACGCGCTCCAGCTCCCGCTCCACTTTTTTGCTCCAGGGCTTTAAAAGCCGCTTGACCGCCAGTACATCTTCCTTTACGATCCGTTCTGAGTACATCTGCCTGCCGCGCTCTACAAGATTGTGCGCCTCGTCCACTAAAAACAGGTAATCTCCCCGATTGCCCTCAGCAAAAAAACGCTTTAAATAGACCGTCGGATCGAAGACATAGTTGTAATCTCCGACGATCACATCGCTCCAACTGGAGACATCCAGACACAATTCAAAAGGACAGACCATATACTTATCAGCCTGTGCCAGCAATGCCTCTCTCGAAAAGCAGTCCTCCTGTTGCAGCAGATCAAACACTGCATCATTGACCCGGTCAAAATGTCCCTTTGCGTAAGGACAAGCATCCGGATTACACTCCGGCTTTTCGCATTTGCATAATTTCTCTTTTGCCGTGATCTGAACGACCTTTCCCCTGTAACCATGTGCACGGAACACTGCAAAGGTCTCCATCGCCACGGTCGCTGTCACCGTCTTTGCCGTCAGATAAAATATTTTCTCTCCCTGTCCCTCTCCTACTGCACGTACTGCCGGGAACAGCACCGAGACAGTTTTTCCCGTCCCCGTCGGTGCCTGGATAAACAGATTTTTTCTGCGCAGGATCGTGCGGTACACATCCGATACCAGCTCCTTTTGCCCCGGACGATAGTCAAAGGGAAACTCCATGTTTTTTATGGAAGCAATGCTGGTCTGATGCCACTCATACTGAAAATCCGCCCATTTATGATATTCCTTCATCAGGTCATCAAACCATTCCTCTATTTCCGCAAAGGCATACCGCTCATAGAAACGATTGACTTCCTCAGTGTCCAGGTCACAGTAAGTCATCTGGATACCGATCTCATCCAGCTCATTCTGAAGTGCGTAAATATATGCATAGCATTTCGCCTGCGCCAGATGCACTGCGATCGGCTCCTCCATCTTTGTCACATCCTGATAAATGCCCTTAATCTCATCAATACACGGAATATCCTCTCTCGTAAAAATACCATCGGCGCGTCCCTCGATGGTGAGCACATATCGTTCTGTCGGAACCTCCAGACACAGCGCTACCTCTGCGCTGTAGGAACTGCCCATTGCCCGCTGCAGCTTTTTGTGGATGCGCGTTCCCTCCTGCATAGCATTCAGCTGCAGTCCGCGGCTTATGCGGTTGTCTATATCTCCTGAGCGCAACAAAAACTCCACCAGGTTACGTACCGAGATACGCACCTGCTGGAGTGGTCGTTCCTGCTCTGCAATTTCTGTTTTCTGCAAAGTTTCTTCCTTTTGTTTCATTTTGTCATCCTAAAACAGCATATCCTCATAATAAGGACACAGATTTTTTGCAGTGGGATCCTTCCCTTTCTCACCGCGACACGGCCGGTTTGCCGCCCGGCAATCCGTGTCACAATACCACCGCATCGGCTGCTCCGGCTCCTCTTCTCTTTGAATCTCTTTTTCCTCTGTGCTCATTTCACGCACCTCCTACGAAGAACATACCCTGTTTTTTCCGGTATTTTTCGCCTGATACAAAGCCTGATCCGCCTGATCAAAAAATTTGCTGGCTGTATTCCACGGTCTGTCGTACTCTGCCACACCAAGGCTCACCGTAAACTGATGCTCCTCGCCGGATGCATCGGCAAAAACCGTGTCCGCAAATTTCCTGCGGATCGTATTTGCACGGGTCAGCGCATCTTTTTTATGACAGCCGCCCACGATCAACACAAACTCCTCACCGCCGTAGCGTGCAGCAAAATCCTTGGCTCCGCAATAATTTTTAAAAATACCTGCTAATGCAAGCAGCACTTCGTCGCCAAATGCATGACCGTAAGTATCATTTACTCTTTTAAAATTATCGATATCTGCGATCAAAAGACAAAAGCTTGCTTCTTCACGTGACTTTTCGGATGTCTGTGCAAACGCATCCATCCTTTTCTCCAGTTCCTCGTAAAAATATTCGTGATTGTAAAGCCCGGTCGCTGCATCCATACGGGTTGCGTCGCCCAAAAGCATCGTCTGATCGTGCACATAAGTTACATTATAATATAGCATTGCTCCGATGCAGAACATACCCACCGCATCAATCATCTGCCAGTAGCCCGTCACACGCTGGTTCTGCATATATAAGATCACATGTCGAAGCACGATCATCGCTGCAAATGCGATCAGCTGAAGCTTCACCCATCTCTGGTCCGTCCACACCGGATAGGTCACAATGACACCAAAGACCAGTCCGTCTAAAATGAGCAGTCCTGACGGATGACTCAGAAGAAGGACCACATAAATATTCAGGATCAAATAAGTAACAATGTGATGCAGCTCCCGTTCCTTCTTTATAACGGTCATTTTATACACCCACCAAATCAGGCCTGCCAGAACTATCGGAACAACACATTGGTAAAACATACCTTTCCGGTAATCGCCATGAACAGCCACCAGCAGCAGCCAGCTCACATTGATCGTAGCATAGCATACCCACAAACTTTTCATGCAGGTTCCGACCATATTGCCAAGTTTTTTATCTCTCTGTCTGTTATAATTTTCAAGCGCTCTCATAGTTGTCTTCCTTCATATGTTTCAGATCTGTGGATTTGTCATGAAATAATATGTGATAACCACAGGGTTACTGAACAGTTAGGCTATTTATATAATTGTACCATATTTCAGCACATTTGCAATGCAAGAATTGTCATAATGTTCTATTTCACATAATTTTGTCAATCTCTGAAAAATGTAAAAGTTTCAAAAAAATGTTTATACAATCATTGATTTTTGTCTATAGACACCAACAATTAAAAACGATACACTGACTTTAACAAAAAAAATATAAATGGAGGGGTAATTTTTATGGAAAAATACGTAATGGCATTGGATGCCGGCACAACAAGTAACCGCTGTATTCTCTTTAATGAGAAGGGAGAGATGTGCAGCGTAGCTCAGAAAGAATTCACACAGTATTTTCCGAAGCCCGGCTGGGTAGAGCATGACGCAGAAGAGATCTGGTCTACACAGTTAGAAGTAGCAAAGGCAGCTATGGCAAATGTTAATGCTACCGCAGCAGACATTGCAGCCATCGGTATCACAAATCAGCGTGAGACCACGATCGTTTGGGATAAGAATACAGGAGAGCCTGTATACCATGCAATCGTATGGCAGTGCCGCAGAACTTCCGAGTACTGTGATTCTTTGAAGGCAAAGGGTCTGACCGACACATTCCGTTCTAAGACCGGACTTGTGATCGACGCTTATTTCTCAGGTTCCAAGGTAAAATGGATTCTCGACAACGTAGAGGGGGTACGTGAACGAGCTAAGAAGGGCGAATTACTGTTTGGTACTGTTGAGACATGGCTCATCTGGAAACTGACCAAGGGCAATGTTCACGTAACAGACTACTCAAACGCAGCAAGAACCATGTTATTCAACATCAACACTTTACAGTGGGATGATGAGATCTTAGCAGAATTAAATATTCCGAAGTCTATGCTTCCGACACCGAAGCCGTCCAGCTGTGTATACGGCGAAGCTGCTCCGGAGTTCTTCGGAGGTCCGATCCCGATCGCAGGTGCTGCCGGCGACCAGCAGGCTGCTCTGTTTGGACAGACCTGTTTCAACGAAGGCGAAGCAAAGAATACATACGGAACCGGCTGCTTCATGCTGATGAACACCGGCGAGAAGCCCGTATTCTCCAACAACGGTCTGGTTACCACCATCGCATGGGGACTTGACGGCAAAGTGAATTACGCATTAGAGGGATCTATCTTCGTTGCAGGTGCTGCGATCCAGTGGCTGCGCGACGAGTTGAAATTCGTTGATTCCGCTCCGGATTCTGAGTACATGGCACGCAAGGTAAAGGATACAAACGGATGCTACGTTGTACCTGCATTCACCGGTCTTGGTGCTCCTTATTGGGATCAGTACGCAAGAGGAACCATCGTTGGTCTGACACGTGGTGTCAACAAGTACCACATCATCCGTGCAACTCTTGAGTCACTTGCTTATCAGGTAAACGATGTACTGGCAGCTATGAAGGCTGATTCCGGCATTGAACTGGCATCCTTAAAGGTTGACGGCGGCGCTTCTGCCAACAACTTACTGATGCAGATGCAGTCAGATATCATTCAGGCTCCGGTTGACCGTCCGGTCTGCGTAGAAACCACCGCTATGGGCGCTGCTTATCTGGCAGGTCTGGCAGTTGGCTACTGGTCAAGCAAAGAAGACGTTATCAAGAACTGGGCAATTGACCGTACTTTCACACCTGAGATCTCTGCAGACGATGCTGCAAAGAAGGTTAAGACCTGGAAGAAAGCCGTTACTTATGCATTTAACTGGGCAAAGGAAGACTGATCTGATCTGTTCAGTAATTTACCGATAAAATGAAAAACTAAGACAGGAGGAAATTTTATGTTACCTTATATAGCAGAGTTAATCGGAACATTTATGTTGATCCTTTTAGGAGATGGCGTTGTTGCTAACGTAACTTTGAACAAGTCAGGTATGAAGGGTGCCGGATCTATCCAGATCACATTTGCATGGGGTCTTGCAGTTATGGTTCCCGCATGTATCTTCGGTGCAGCTTCCGGCGCACACTTTAACCCCGCACTGACCATCGCTCTCGCTGCTGAAGGCAGTCTTGCATGGAGCCTGGTTCCCGGTTACATCATCGCTCAGTTGATCGGTGCTTTCCTCGGTGCTTGCTGTGTATATGTTCTGTTCAAGGGACAGTTCGATGCAACCGATGACCCCGGAACAAAGCTCGGCGTATTCTCTACCGGTCCTTCTATCCCGAATACCGGATTGAACCTGCTCAGCGAGATCATCGGTACTTTCGTACTCGTATTCGCTATCAAGGGCTTCGGCAATGTAGACGCTGCAGGCGGCATCGGAAACCTTTATGTATTTGGTCTCATCGTTTCCATCGGTATGTCACTCGGTGGTCTGACCGGATATGCGATCAACCCCGCCAGAGATTTAGGACCTCGTATTGCACATGCAGTATTACCGATCAAGGGTAAAGGCTCATCCAACTTCGCATATGGATGGATCCCTGTAGTAGGACCGATCATCGGTGGTTTATTAGCAGTTGGTTTATTCAATATCATCCCCTGGTAATTCAGGTTGATAAAATTTCATATCTAGCAAGAGATGAGAGCCGTGCTAGGAGATACCGGAAACGGTATCTCTAAAGCACGGCTTTTTTTCAGGAGGGAAAATTATGTATGACGTAGTAATCATTGGCGCAGGTGTGACCGGAAGCGCCAGTGCAAGGGAGCTGTCCCGTTATAAATTAAATATTTGTGTGGTAGATAAGGAAGAAGACGTCTGCGCAGGCACATCCAAGGCAAACAGTGCGATCGTACACTCCGGAATCGACTGTACTCCCGGTACCCTGATGGCAGAGTTAAATGTAAAAGGAAATGAAATGATGGAGCCGTTATCAAAAGAACTGGATTTCTCTTTCAAACGCAACGGTTCTCTGATCCTATGCTTCTCCGAGGATGATCGTCCGAATCTGGAGGCACTCTTTGCACATGCAGAAAAAAATGGTGTTCCCGGATGCCGTATCCTGGAAAAAGAAGAACTTCACCAGATGGAACCCAATATCTCCGATGAGGCGATCGCAGCGATCTACTGTCCGACCGGCGGTATCGTATGCCCCTTCGGATTAAACATCGCAATGGCTGAAAATGCTTATACCAACGGCGTGGAGTTCCGCTTTAATACTGCTGTACGGAAGATCACCAAAACAGAGAAAGGCTGGCTGTTATCCACAAACAATGGTGATATCCTCACCAAGGTAGTTGTCAATGCGGCCGGTGTCAATGCAGATATCTTCCACAATATGGTGAGCAAGGATAAGATCCACATCACTCCCAGACGCGGCGAATACTGCCTTCTGGACAAGACTACCGGCGGTCTCGTAAGCAATACGATCTTTCAGCTGCCCGGCAAGTACGGCAAAGGAATCCTTGTGACTCCTACCGTTCATGGAAACACGCTGATTGGCCCTACCGCTGATGATCACGATGACAGAGATGCAACCAATACGACTGCACAGGGACTTGCACACGTGATCTCCGCTGCCACCAAATCTGTTCCGACGGTTCCGGTTCGTCAGGTCATCACCTCATTCTCCGGAAATCGCGCCCATGAGGATCACCACGAGTTTATCATTAAGGAGCTGGAGGATGCACCTTTCTTCGTTGACGCGGCAGGCATCGAGTCCCCCGGACTTACCAGTTCTCCAGCCATAGGCGTTAAAGTGGCAGGTATTGTCGCAGATCTGTTAAAGCCCGAGAAAAATCCGGATTTCAACGGTACCAGAAAAGGTGTGCTTGACCCGAAATCACTCTCTGAAGAGGAATATGCAAAACTCATCAGCGAAAAACCTGAGTACGGAAACATCATCTGCCGCTGCGAAATGATCACAGAGGGCGAGATCATGGATGCGATTAACCGTCCGTTAGGCGCAAAATCCTTAGACGGTGTGAAGCGCAGAACCCGCGCCGGCATGGGAAGATGCCAGGCAGGCTTCTGCTCTCCCAGAACAATGGAGATCATTTCCCGCGAGCTTGGTATTTCTCAGCTTGAGATCACCAAAAACGGCGGCAGATCCAATATGGTTGTCGGCTACAGCAAGAAAAGCATTGAGGAGGCATAAACTATGAGTTCATATGATATCGTAATCATCGGCGGCGGTCCTGCCGGCCTGGCAGCGGCTGCTTCAGCGAAGCGGGAAGGCGTAGACAGCATTCTGATCCTGGAACGCGATACCCAGCTTGGCGGCATTTTAAATCAGTGCATTCACAATGGTTTCGGTCTTCATACCTTTAAAGAGGAGCTGACCGGCCCCGAATATGCACAGCGCTTTATCGATCAGGTCGAGGAATTAAAGATCGAATACAAATTAAACACAATGGTCATGGACATCACTCCTGACAAGCAGATCACTGCCATGAACCGCACAGACGGGCTGTTTCACATTCAGGCAAAAGCGATCGTCCTTGCAATGGGCTGCCGTGAGCGCTCCCGCGGTGCGTTAAACATTCCCGGTTACCGCCCTGCAGGCATCTATTCTGCAGGAACTGCACAGCGTCTGGTAAACATTGAAGGTTTTATGCCGGGTCGTGAAGTCGTTATTCTCGGCTCCGGTGACATCGGACTGATCATGGCAAGACGTATGACTCTGGAAGGTGCAAAAGTAAAGGTTGTTGCCGAGCTGATGCCCTATTCCGGCGGTTTAAAGAGAAACATCGTGCAGTGTCTCGACGACTTCGGCATTCCTTTAAAGCTCAGCCATACGGTTGTGGATATCAAAGGAAAAGAGCGCCTGGAAGGCATCACTCTGGCAGCCGTTGATGACAAGGGCAAGCCAATTCCCGGAACTGAAGAAGAATACACCTGTGACACACTGCTACTCTCCTGTGGTCTGATCCCTGAAAATGAGATCTCCCGCAGCATCGGCGTTGATATGGAGCCCGTGACTTCCGGTCCGATCGTAAATGAAAGCTTAGAGACCAGTGTAGAAGGCGTTTTCGCCTGCGGAAATGTGCTTCATGTGCACGATCTGGTTGACTTTGTATCCGAGGAAGCTGCTGCTGCCGGCCGCAATGCTGCCGCTTACGTGAAAGCCGGAGGAACACTCGGCGAAAAGAGCAAAGAGATTCCGATCCAGGCAGTGGACGGTGTGCGCTACACTGTTCCTAAGAAACTCCATGTCAATCGCATGGCAGAAGAGCAGATCGTCCGTTTCCGCGTTGGCGCTGTCTATAAAAACTGCTACATTTCCGCCTACTTAAATGACGAACGGATCATCCACAGAAAACGCCAGATCATGGCACCGGGTGAGATGGAGGAGATCAAGCTGAAAAAAGAGCAACTCACCGGCTTTGACGGCTTAGAAAACATTACTGTGAAGATTGAGGAGGCGTAAACCATGGAAAGTAGAAATCTGACCTGTATCGGCTGCCCGATGGGCTGCCTCATGACAGTAGAAATGGAAAACGGTGAAGTCGTATCAGTCACCGGAAATACCTGCAAGCGCGGCGACGATTATGCCAGAAAAGAAGTCACGCATCCGACCCGTATCGTGACCAGCTCCGTCTATGTGACAGGCGGTACGATTCCGATGGTATCCGTAAAGACTGCCCATGATATTCCCAAGGAAAAGATCATGGACATCATGGCAAGCATCGAACATGTGACGGTTGCCGCTCCGGTAAAGATTGGTGATGTAATCGTTGCAAATGCTGCTGACACCGGTGTGGACATCATCGCCACCAAGGATATTGCAGCGGTCTGAATTGTATAGCATAAAACAAGAGGTGCATCTCAGGATGCACCTCTTGACATTTCTATTATTTAAATTCCCCTCGTCAAGGGCGATCGGGCTATCCTACTAGTCGCGATTCTGTAGACGCTATCTCCATCGTATGAAACATCGGCTTTGTGTCGATCATCGCAAGAAGGCTGTGCACCTCATTGCTCAATTCCTTATCTGTCTTATGCTTTCTATGATACACATAATCCATCAGATAATAACAGTACGAGATTGTCACAAAATGAACGCAGAAATTCAATTCCTCTGTGGTACATGCCCTGTTATAACGGAGCAGGATTGTCCGCATCTGCTCCCCTATCGGTGCTGAAACCATCGGGATCAGTTTCGGCCACTCAATCTCATTTACGACACGCTCAAAGAAGGGACGTTCTTCATCCAACGCATGGAACAGATGTATGGTCCACTCTTCCATTGTCTGATCTTCCTCTCCGGCAATATGGTTTGCAAAATCATAGCGCACGATCCATTCCAGCACATCATAAATATCCTTGAAATGATAATAGAAGCTCTGGCGACTCATATTTGTACCATCCATAATATCCTGGATCGTGATCTTGCGGATTTCTTTTTTTCTCATCAAATGTTTCACGCAATCAGCTATTTTTCGTTTCGTTGTATAACACATACCTTATATACCCCCTTTGGCTATAATGCTACATGTTCCATACATCCTTGTTCGTTGTTGAAATTGCGATCGCACCCGCATCCAGCGCCTGTATCACATCTTCCTTATCTGCGATCAGACCCCCGGCAATAATGGGCACCCCCAGCTCCTTTTTCATCCTTGTGATAATCTTCGGCATCAATCCCGGAAGGATCTCCACAATATCCGCATAATCTCCGATATGTGGATTCAGGTTGGACAACGCCTTGGAATCGATCACAAAAATACGGTAGATCGTGCTCAGATTCAGCTGTTTGCCGCGCCTGATCTGATCATATCTGGTGG
This sequence comes from uncultured bacterium, assembly GCA_945828315.1. Classification (GTDB taxonomy): domain Bacteria; phylum Bacillota; class Clostridia; order Lachnospirales; family Lachnospiraceae; genus W0P33-017. The sequence continues at coordinate 14,492 of CALZQA010000069.1, forward strand.
ATATGATCCCGTCTGCCTTGGTATATTTTGCGATAAAATCTACCGCATCCTCCCTTGCACTCAGCCCCAAGATCAGATCCATATGTACCATGACCTGCTTGCCCGCCTCTTTGAGCTGCTCTGTGATCTCTGCGATCGTTGCTACTTCCCCATAGAGTACAAACACAACGGTCTCGTCATGCAGCTTCATGCAGGCCTGAAGCCCCTCCTTGTCCTTGATTGCCATAATAATCGGATTATCTGATAGTGCGTCGTATAACTGCTGTTTCATCATGTCCCCCTTAAAATATACTGCAGGCAGTCCACTTTCATTCCGGTTTCTGCGAAAAGAATAAAAAAAGAACGTAAACGAATACATAGCATTTCTGCTATCCGTCACGCCCTGCTCTATTCTCTTGGCTCACATATGTTGTTTTTATAT
>CALZQA010000070.1 GCA_945828315.1 uncultured bacterium
ATATTATTTTAACGTCCTAGCGCTAAAAAAACAAGTCCTATTTACCATTTTCGACAAAATAGCAAATTTATTAGTTGATTTTTTGTGCAATATTTATATACTCCATGCAAAAGAAAAAAGAGGATCGTACGATCATCTGCACAATCCTCTTTTACATCTTTCACATGCGTCTAGAACTTTGCAGTCTGTTTTGTATCTTCAATCTCCTCCAGGATCGTCGCAAGGTCACTGCCGCACATTGCGCTGACGGATGCAGCGACTGCGCTCTCTACGATCGGTGCATCCACCATGCGCACCTTCTCGCTGTCGTACTCCTCCAGCACCATCTCAGTTGTCATGACCGCGCTGCCCATATCCATGAGAATGATCACACCATCATCCGAATATACGGCATCAATGGCTGCTTTGATCCTGTCATAGCTTGTTCCGAATGATCCGTCCTCCAGTCCTCCGGCTGCAGCAATGCTAGCACCGTCTGCCATCATTTTCGTCAGGTCAACGATACTCTCCGCCAGCTTCTCGCTGTGAGAAACGATTACGATTCCTACCATACAAAGTTCCCCCTTTAATACGCCTTCGCTATTTCCTTCAACATCAGTGTGAAGGAAGTCGCGCCGGGATCCTGATGTCCGACACTGCGTTCGCCGAGATAACTTGCACGTCCTTTGGTTGCCACCATCGGTTTGGTTGCCTCCACGCCTGCCTCTGCAGCCTGTACACCGGCTTCCAGCACCTGCTTTGCGTCTGCACCGGCAGCCTGCTGCTCTTTCATTGCATCCAGTGCAGGTACCATCGCATCTAGCATCGTCTTTTCTCCGGTGGTAGACTTTCCGCGCGCCTTTACGCCCTCAATGCCTACTTCCAATGCGCCGAGGAAATCAGCCATATCGATCTCATTTTTTGCACCGATGGTCATTCCCGCCTTCATAAAAGCGGTTCCGTACAGCGGACCTGAGCTGCCACCAACCTTTGAAACAAGTGTCATACCGACTGTCTTTAAAATATTGCCAATATCCTTCTGCTCAAGGCCTTCTGCCTGCTTTTCCACCTCAGCAAAGCCCCTTGCCATATTAATTCCGTGGTCACCGTCTCCGATCACATTATCAAGATCTGTCAGAAACTCCTTATTCTCCTCCAACACCTTTGCCATGTTGAGCAGGATCTCAACCACTTTCTTCTGGTCTGTCATATTCCGGTCACTCCTTTATGCAATATCTCCTGTGTATCTTCATAGATACCTTATGCTTTCATCGCAGGCGTATCAGCCTTTGCATTCAGCAGCTCTTTCAACTGGTCATCCAGCTTCAGAACAGAAATAGAGAAGCCTGCCATATCAATAGAGGTCATATACTCTCCAACAAATGTCTTTACGACCTTGATGCCTTTTTCCGCCAGTACGTCTGCAACGCGATTATTGATGATGTAAAGTTCCATCAAAGGTGTAGATCCGGAGCCATTGACCATCACTGCAACCTCGCTGCCGCTGTAATCAATGTCAGCCAGGATCTTCTCTAACAGATGATCCGTAATTTCATTTGCAGTCATCATTTTCTCGCGATGGGTTCCCGGCTCACCATGGATGCCGATACCAACCTCCATCTCATCCTCTGCCAACTCAAAACCGGGCTTGCCGCTTGCGGGGATCGTACTCGGAAGTGTTGCTGCACCCATGGTACGCACATTGTCGATCACCTTCTGGGCTACCGCCTGAACCTCGTCAAGGCTTGCACCTGTCTCAGCCAGCGCGCCTGCGATCTTATGTACAAAAACGGTTCCTGCCACACCACGGCGTCCAACCGTATATAAGCTGTCCTTCACTGCTACATCATCATTGACAACAACCTGCTTGACATTGATACCCTCCATCTCTGCCATCTCTGCTGCCATCTCAAAGTTCATAACATCTCCGGTATAGTTCTTGATGACCATCAGAACACCTGCGTCGGTTGCGATTGCCTTGATGCCCTCTAAGATCGCGTCAGATGCCGGTGAAGTATAAACAGCACCTGCCACTGCCGCATCCAGCATACCTTCCCCAACGTATCCTGCATGTGCCGGCTCATGTCCGCTGCCACCACCACTGATGAGCGCTACCTTTCCCTCTTTCTTTTTTGCACGGACAACGACATTATGTCCGTCAATCTTCTTCAGGTACTGAGGATAAGCCTTTACCAAGCCCTGAATCATCTCATCTTCTACTGTTTCTACGCTGTTGATCAGTTTTTTCATTGTAAAATACCTCCACCCATAGATTTGTATAGTTTGTAAAAATACCCTACATCTATATCTTAGCACGGGCGCATGGAGTATTCAAATTGTATTTTGTGCGTTTTTTACAGATGAGAAAAAGTGTAAGATTCAAATCAGCTTCCGGTACCGGTTCAGGCACGCAAATAGCTCCTCACGCCTCGGCATCGCAAGATTGCCCGGAAGATCGGTGCTCTGCCCCCGCTTTTCAAGGAGTGCCGCAAATCCATCTTCCTCCAGCCTTGCATACAATTGCTTCACCAGTTCCTGCAGGGTATGCTTCCCGTCAAAGCCCCGCTCCTCCATATACTTCATTACCAGACCCAGCGTCTGAAGCTGTCCGTTATCCACAAGCTGTTCCACATAGCGCAGATCGATGGTCTCCTGTCCGATGGAAACAGACTCCCGCCCCTGGGTCTTGCACTTGATGCGTCCCTTATAGTACACATCCGGATGTTTATCCGGTCGTCTGTCAAAGCAGGGTCGCTCTTTTTTCTGCTCTGCCCGCGCGATGGACGGATAATCTTCTGCCAGCTTTTTTGCATATGCCGTAATATCCTGCGGCAGATAACTGTCCATCTGGATGATCGTATCTGCCACATCGATATAGGCACCGCAGCTTCCGGCGACGAGGATCGTCGAGATCCCGTAACTCTCCTTCAATTCCTGCACGCGCTCAATGTACGGTGTGATCGGCTCCTTATCATGTGCGATCACCCGCTGCATCAATTCATCGCGGATCATGAAGTTCGTCGCACTCGTGTCCTCATCGATGAGCAGCGCTGTCGCTCCCGCCTCCAGTGCCTCCACAACGTTCGCCGCTTGGGAGGTACTGCCACTGGCATCCTCACTGTCAAAACAAACCGTCGATTTTTTGTTTGGCAGATCACCGATAAACATGGAAATGTCCGTGTGCCAGATGCTCCTTCCGTCCTCCGCGCGGATCTTCACCGCATCTGCATCCGTCAGCACATACTCTCTGCCATCTCCTTCAATATGCGAATACACACCGCGCTCCAGCGCCTTCAGCAGCGTAGATTTTCCGTGATAACCGCCTCCTACCAGCAGTGTGATCCCCTCCCGGATCCCCATACCGGAAATCGTCCGTCCGCCATTCAGCTTCAATGTCACCCGCAGGGAATCAGGCGAACAAAAGGCAACCGCCTGCTTCATGGGCTTATCCGATATGCCTGATGCCCGGGGCAAAACGGCACCGTCTGCCACAAATGCCACCAGCCTCTGCTCCTTCATCTGCCTGCGTAAAAATGCCTGATCCGCAGCCAGGCTCACCGCCGCCTGCGCTTCCCCCGCATCTATATTCCGGTACAAAAACGACTGCTCCACACACTGCGGCAGATACTGATATAAGATCTTGATCAGTTCCCGCGCGTTGATCGTGCGACCGTTCGCCGGAAATCCCACCTCAAAGCGGGCGGTCAGCGTTCCGTCGCTGCCAAGCTCCAGCGCGCTGCGGGAAAGTACCTCCTGCCCCGGACGCATCACCGAGATCACACCACTCTTTCCCGAGCCTTTTGCCTGAAAAGAAAACTTCCCCGCTCTCGCATAAAAACGACGCAGCAGATGATCCTCCAGTGCAGTCTTCTTTTCCCGCGTATCATACAATGCCGCCGGAATACCCGTCACGCTCGCAGCCACCTCCACATGCAGTCTGGAAGGCGCTGCAAAGGGATCTCCCTGCACGTGATCAATACCCAGAATATAATTTTCAAAACGCCATACACCTGCCGTCTCCTTATACGCCGGGTATCCACGGTGATCGATCGTCTCCAATAAATTTCTCAAATCCTTTGATGATTTCATATACTGATTTCTCCCTATTATACCGTTCCTATACACTACACCTGAACATCTGTCTCCACAATACGAAGATCCCACGCTCCGATCGTGAATGTCTGGCCAGCGGTCAGTTTCTCGCCGCTGATCAGCTCCGTGCCGTCTGCCCCGTCATAGGTAAATGCGCACGCTTCCCCGGAATAATTCAGATAGTAGGTGATCTGCTCTCCAAGATCATTCCTTCCGGTTCTCCGGATGAGCGGGTACTGCTCCTGCGGGATCTCGATCTGTGCGTCGCGCAGTGCTTCTTTTAAGATCAGCCACCGTGTATCCGCATCGCAGCCACAGCCGATATAATATCCCATACCTTCTCCGAAGCGATTCCTCGTCACAGCCGCGTAATCCTTCCAGTATGCATGTGCATAATTCAGCAGTACCTCTGCGGTGTCCACCTCCAGCAGTTCCATAAAGATCTCTGCCTGCGGGCATACTCCCGCAGTGTCCGGTATATCGCTTTTCTCCATGCACGATGCTTCAGCAGGCATCGCTGAATGATTCCCTGCCAGCAGTCCACCGAAGAGTCCCACCTGCTTCGGAAACGTAAACTCATGGTAATGCACGCCGAATACATCCGACAGTCCATGGGGTTGCAGATCGTGGTATACTTTCACATACTCGTTTGCAAATCCTGTTTTATATGTAGCCACAAGCACGCCTCCTGCACTTGCATAATCGCGCAATTTACCGAGAAGCTCCTCGGAAGCTGCATAAAGTGCCGGCGTGATCACCATGCGGTATGCTGACAGTTCTTCTGCGGTCACATCCGGGAACAGGAAGTCACACTCGATATTGTGATCATAGAACACGTCATAGATCCGACGAACCACATCATTATAGGTCGTCTCGCCGTTGTCAGCAGCAGTGGCTTCGATGCCGAACCAGTTCAGCGCACTCAGTGCCTCGTTGCTCACCAGGATCGCTACCCGGTTATGTTTTTTCAGATTGATCAGATGCGGACTCAGACGCTCAAATTCATGTCCGACCACGCATGCCTCCCGATACACGGCATTCTCTGCAAAGTCATGACTGAGCACACCCTTCCAGTATGTCTCAAAGGAATTATGGATGGAATGCCAGTGCCAATACTCCACCCCGTTTGCACCGGATGCAAGGTGCGAGAACGCCTGCAGGCGAAGCTGCCCCGGGTAGGGCGTCCAGCCGGGAAATCCCTGCGCCTCCGTCTCCAGGATGAGATAATTATCCTGTTTCAGACTGCGGATCAGATCCCCGCCAAAGGCGATCTCCCTGCCTGTCAGTTCATCCTGCGTCTTATGATAAATATCACACCCGGCGATGGTGAGATGCTTTGCCACCTCCTTGTGATCCACCTCCGGTTGCACACCGTAGGAATAGCCGCGCCACTCAAAGTCCAGATTGTGTGTGATGAACTGATCCTCTCGCTTGTATTCCTTCACGATATCTGCCTGCCATGCGAGAAAATTCGTCACAAGGCTGCGCTGGAATTTTTCAAACTCCGCCCCGAGACTGCCGTTGATCGTTCCACGCACATCCGGAAAATCCTCCCACGCATTGATGCGGTTGCTCCAGTAATCCAGCCCGAACTGAGCATTCATTGCATCGAGGTCATCATGAAACTTCTGCCGCAGATACTGTACAAAGTCCGCCTGCACGTTTTTTCCGGCAGTTCCATAATATTTCGTCTCATTGTCCAGCTGGAAACCAATGACACAGCGCCTGTGGGCAGATACCTCCATCAGTTTTCGGATCACACGCTCACTGTAACGCAGATAATCCGGGTTTGTGATGTCCATGTTCTGACGGTGTCCGTACATCGTCCGTCCCTGCTTTGTCACAGCCAGCACATCCGGATATTTTTTCACCAGCCAGGTGGGCACCGCATAGGTCGGTGTTCCGATGATCACCGAAATCCCTGCCTGCTCGCACGCATCCAGCACCCGCGTTACGTGTGAGAAATCAAACACGCCCTCCTGCGGCTCACAGGTACTCCAGGTTGACTCTGCAATGCGGACCACATTCATGCCCGCTTTTTTCCACATTTTTATATCCTCGTCCAGACGCTCACAAGGCATGTATTCATCATAATAAGCTGCTCCATACAATAATTTTTCCATTTTTCATACTCCTCCCATAATCTTTATTTTACAGGACCGACCTTTTCCATGCAGCCCCATATCCTACACCATCTCCATACTGTCCACCTTGCGCTTCCATGTACCGCTCAGATAAGGGGGACGCAAAATTGTAAATGCGCTGAAAAATCAAACCGAGCAGCACCGGCATCGCAAATCTTAAGATCTGCGGTGCGATGCTGCCCGTTGTCATATCCACTGTCACTTCTTTTCTCATGTATGCCATCCACCTTCACATAGCTATTTTCGTTCTTGTTCCATGTTTGCACAGTCCCGATACAATAGCTTTATTTTAGCATACTTCTGTTTTTCATACAATGCAGATGCAGAGAAGCATTGACTGTTTTACATGTTTCCTCCGCGGCCTCCACCCATGCCCGTGGAACCCATATCAGAAATAGAGAGTTCTGAGGCATCGATCAGGTTCGCATCATCCGCAGACTGTCCGTCTGTCGTGGAGGGGATCATGCCGTCAAGCTGCCCCTGCACGCTCTGCACCCGCAGCACACAAAACTGCTCCAGTGCGTCCACACCCTTTTCAAATTCCTCATAAGTGCAGAACTTCGTCGGATCTTTCTCAACATAAGGTGCAATGAGTTCTTCCGTTGTCCTGATCATCTCCGAAATATCCACCTTGTCCAGGAACTCTCTGAAATACTGATGATACAGATCAGTATAGGTCTCATCCGCAAAGATCCATGCGATCATCGGCCGGTCATCCATCGAGCCTCCGGAAACAGGTGTATCGATCGGCTCGTTGACTGCTGTCGTGGCATCCTGTGACCGGAAGCTTCCGAAGGCAAGATTGTAATCCCACGGGATCATGGAAAGCGCTCCATCCTCCTCATACAGATAATAATTGTGGATCATGGAACCTGTGTAGCTGTCCCCGTTGCACACAAAGTTGTGTACCACAAAGTAACGGATGACCTCTTCGACATTAACCACATCCTCTATATCTTCGTTTTGGCTGAGTGACTTCAACGATTGGATCAGACGTTTTTTATCAGCCTTTGTGATGTCTGTCTTGGCATTATCAAAAATATTTGCGTAGCTGTCCGGATCATCATCGATATATTGTAGTTTGACATCTGAACTGCCCCTCGCCGTCCCATTTTTTTCGCCAACTTTCCCTTCATCGAAATCAGGGGACTTCCCTGCACCCGGGAAGTCGCCGTGCATGCCGCCGCGTCCGCCAAAATCTTTTGTGGGCATCTGCGGCTGCTCCGGCGCACTCTCTCCATTCGGCATCTGCCGCTGCTCCTGTACATCTTCCGGATCAAATTCTTCCATCTTGAAGTCCTTGCCGTTTCCGCGTCCGCCGCCCATACTCATACTGTCCGGCTTGTACAGCTCTCCGTGATCCGTGCCGTAGTTTCGCTGCAAAAATGCATCTTCCACGTCCTCGACCGCAAGGTACAGTCCCCAGCCTTCGCCATTGACCGTGATATACGCATAACTGCACAGCGGCGAAGGTACACCCGCCTCCCGCATCAGTTGATATGACAGATAATCTTTCATATAGGTGTTATCCTGAATGATATTATTCAGACACAGTTTATCCAGTCCGTAGTAATTTTCTGCAGAATTATAATGGTCAAACTCTATTTTCAGGCTGTAACGGTCACTGTTCATCTGGGAAACGTTGCTGAGGGATGTATTTCCCTTTGCCCGGATCCCGATATTTTTATAGGACTCTCCGTCAATAACCACTGCACATGCCATATATTCCTCGTTTTCGCATGTCTCCAGAAATCCGTCCCAGTCATCCATCACAATGTCGATCTGATGAACCTTGGAGGTATCAAACAGACGCTTTTCATAGCCCGTTGTCGCCTGTGCCTTGATGCCGATATTCTCACCGTTCATAAAAAGCAAGGTCACGACCATGGCAATCACCAGAGCGATCACACAGATCCTGTCTATATATTTATGGGTTGACATATGTTCCTCCTTTACGAAACCGCCTGTTCACTTCACAGTTTCGCTGCAAAAATTTATCTATAATTGCTTTTTATGATATTTTTGCATTTCCACTATCCCATATAGTCTCCGTTGTAGCTAACCAGGACTGCGCTATGCACCTTCGGCATATCTGCCAGTTCATTGATAAAATCGGTATTGTCCTCCTTTAACCGGATCTCCAGATTCAGCTCGATCAGCCCTTTCTGTGCAGACTTGCTCTTGACAACACACCGCTTCGTGTGCTGATCCAGATACTCCTTCGCATGAACCTCGCTGTCGTGGTCTTCGCACTGGAGTACAACGATATAAGGATTTGTGTAAGATTTTTTGTTGACAAATACAATGAGTACGATTCCGATCACTGCACTTCCGAATACTGCCAGCGGGATCAGACCTGCTGCCAGCACGATACCTACTGCGATCGACCAGAACAAAAACGCAATATCCAGCGGTTCCTTGATGGCTGTCCGGAAACGAACGATGGACAACGCACCCACCATACCAAGTGACAGCACCACGTTACTGGTCACTGCCAGGATCACGAGCGCGGTGATCATGGTCAGAGCAATGAGTGTCACGCCGAAGCTCGCGGAATACATCACGCCGGAAAACGTCTTTTTGTACACAAAGTAAATAAATAATCCCAGCAGAAACGCCAGCAGTAGCGTCAATACCATATCCAGTACACTCACACTGGTCACATTTTCCAGAAAGCTTGATTTAAAAATATCATTGAATGTCATTTTTTCATGTCTCCTTTTTTATAGATTCCTGAAATCTCCAAGCCCTGTTTTTATAAGCTTTGAGACTCCATTTGCAATTTTGCCTGACGCTATCCGTAGACCCTGCATGCTGCGTATTTTGAAAACGATGCCGTCTGCCTGCTTCCAAGCTGTATGGTATCCCGGATCACAGCCGGCAGAAATTCATCCCATTTCACTTCCAGGATCGTCACAGCATCTCCTGCAGGGATCGTCACACAGTCAGGATTCAGGAAGTCTGTGCACTGTAACCCGGTGCGGATATTATAATCCAGCGTCACACGCACATTTCCCGGTGCATACACGAACGGTTCTCTCGTATAATCCACAATGGTTTTGGGCTTTAGCCCCCGGTTTTTCATCTTTACATACAGCTCCTGCACGAGTGGTCTGTCAGAGTAGAGCATCCACTCCAGATCGCCATCCACAATGCGCTGTGCCTCCTGTGCACGCAGCACCGCGCGGTCCTTCGTTCCCAGACCATTATATTTACCCTTTTTCTCCAAATGAATTTCAGAGGTATCTCCGTTATAATAGCGGATGCGGAATTTCTCCCGGCGGTTCACGCCATCCAGTTTTTCCCTCAGCGCCTGATCCGATAAATTGTCAAAATACAGACTACGGATCAGGTATTTTCCATCCACCGCATTGGCATCCACTTTTGCCACAGCGCGAAGCCGCTGCCGGATGGTGATCATATCCGAAGCACCTATGATGTGTTTCCACTCATGGCGGTATGCGGTCTCGTTCATCCCATTCATTTCTTATCACATCCTTTCCGAAACTGATTGTAAGCAAGCTCGCTGAAATGACGCTGAAAAAACAGCACCGCACGCACCGAATTCACAAAAACATCACAGAATCGGCAGGACATCCCGCCCCATGCGGCATTGCCATCCGAAAAAAACTCAGATATAATGGACACGTATCACAAATGCAGACAGATACACCGGACTGCATTTATGACGAACTTGGAATGCGAAATGAGGCGGAAACGTTTATGAAAGTATTAATCGTAGAAGACGAAACACTTCTTGCAGAATCTTTGAAGACACTGCTTGAAGCAAAGGGATATGAGGCAGAAGCTGTCTATGACGGAAAAAGTGGGCTGGAATACGCCGGACTCGGTATCTATGATCTTGTGATCCTTGATGTCATGCTTCCCGGACTCGACGGGTATCAGGTTGCAAAAAAGCTGCGCACCATGAAATGCGGAACACCGATCCTCATGCTCACCGCCAGATCCGGCCTGGAGGATCGCATTGAAGGCCTGGATGCCGGTGCTGACTATTATCTCGCAAAGCCCTTTGACACCCGTGAGTTGCTCGCCTGTGTCAACGCTCTGTTACGCCGGCAGGGTTCTCAGGTGGATGAACTGATCTTTGGAAACACGTCCCTCGACCTCTCCTCCGGCACACTGATCTGCGGAAAGGAAAACATTCGTCTGTCCGCCAAGGAATTTGAGGTCATGCGCCTTTTGCTTCAGAATCCGTCTCGCAACCTCTCGAAAGAGACCATTCTTGCCCACGTGTGGGGTTATGATTCAAATGCTGTGGAAAATCATGTGGAAGTATATGTTGGATTTCTGCGAAAAAAACTATCTGCCATTCGATCAAACGTGGCGATCGTAGCGATCCGCAGACTCGGATATCATCTGGAGGTGACTACACCTTGATAAAAAGACTCAGACTAAAATTTATCTGTATGAATATGACGATCGTCACCGTTATTCTGATCACGATTCTTTGTGCAGTTGTTCAACTGACCGGACAAAATCTGAAGCGAAACAGTATGCAGGCTCTGCGCGACCTGGCATCCGATCCGATCGGTGAAAAGCGCCCCGGCAGACAGCCGGAAATACACCAGCCCTACCTCGTGCTCTGGATGGATATGGACGGGACAGTGGCCGGAACAGAGGAATCACATTTTTCCATATCGGATTCCGATACACTTGAAAAGCTCATACAGACTGCACTCGATACACCGGCAGATGCTCCGGATAAAATAAAAAAAGACGCTCCGAAAGCGATTCGAGAGCGTTCCGGAACGATCCCCGACCGGCATGTCCGTTTCCTTTGTACCGACACCCCGCAAGGCAAATGTCTGGTCTTCGTTGATATTTCCAGTGAGCAGAGTATGCGCGCCGCGCTCATCCGCAACTGTGTCCTCATCGGCATGGCAGGTTTTTTTGTATTCTTACTCATCAGTACCCTCTTTGCCCGCTGGGCGGTAAAGCCGGTAGAAAATGCCTGGAACGAGCAAAAGCAGTTTGTCGCAGATGCCTCCCATGAATTAAAAACACCGCTGACCGTCATCCTGACAAACGCGGAACTATTACAGTCGCCCGAGTACAGTGCAGATGCCAAAACACACTTTTCAGATCATATCCTGACGATGGCGCAGCAGATGCGCGCGCTCGTAGAAGACTTGCTGGAACTGTCACGCGCAGACAACGGCTCCATGCAGCTTGCCATGGAAAATGTAAATCTAAGCTCATTGATCGAACATTCTCTCTGTCTGTTTGAGCCGTTGTATTTTGAACAAGGTCTGACACTGCACGACGAGATCGCAGATGATGTGTGGGTAAAGGGCAGTCCCACACATCTCAAACAAGTTCTCGACATTCTTCTCGACAATGCGCTGAAATACAGTGCCTCTGACAGTGAAGTTCTCGTCAAGCTCGAAAAACAGCATCACGGCTGTCTGTTGTCCGTAACGAGCTGCGGAGACACGATCTCACAAAAAGATCTGAAAAAAATCTTTCAGCGCTTTTACCGGATCGATCAAAGCCGGACGCGCTCCGGCAGCTACGGGCTCGGTCTGTCCATCGCAGAGAGCATCGTCCGCAAGCATCACGGAAAGATCCGGGCAGAGAGCGTGGACGGGCGCAACATCTTTTTTGTGCGGCTGAAAACCTAGATCACTTTATACTCCAACCATTTTCCCTGCACGAATCTCCAGACAAACAGTGATGACCGGAAGATCCAGTCGATCACCATGGCTACCCACACACCGATGGCGCCCCAGCCGAGCCCAATACCAAGGATCACGCTGAAAAGAATGCGGAATACAACCATTGAGAATATGGAAATAAACATGCAAAACTTTACATCTCCGGCTGCGCGCAACGCATTGGGCATCGTAAAGGCAGTCGGCCACAAAAAGATCGCCATTCCATCATGGATCATAACCAGAATATACGCATACCGGTATGCTTCCGGCGAGAGCGAAAATAATTTTAAAATAAGCGGCAGACCCAGCAAAATGACCGCATTGATCACAATGGTGATCATATATGTCATCTTCCACAATCGTTTGGTGTAATATACAGCCTGCTCCTTATCACCGGCTCCCATGCACTGCCCCACGACAGTGATCATGGCAAGATTCATGGCCTGTCCTGCGATACATCCCATAGAATCCAGAGTGTTTGCCACTGCATTTGCCGCGATCTGAGCCGTACCGAACAGGGCGATAATACTCACAACAAGCACTCTTCCCAGCTGAAAAAGACCGTTTTCCACACCGCTTGGTATCGCAATGTGCAGAATGCGTCGCACCATGTCTTTCTCCCAACGCAAAAGCTCCCTGTACTTTACGCACACTTCATTGTCAGACGCGGCGACCAGCACCAGGATCACGACCGCTCCCAGCACTCTTGCCACAAAGGTGGAGAGTGCAGCCCCTGCCGCTCCCATAGAAAAGCCAAAGATCAAAATGGCATTTCCGATGGCATTGAATAGGTTCATTCCGGCTGATATCTCCATGGAGATCTTCGCATTTCCCATGGACCTGTAGATCGCCGCGCAGGCATTGAAAACAGCCAGAAACGGATAGGACCACGCCGAGATCAGAAAATAAATACTCGCACTCTCCATCACGTCCGCTTCTATGGAGCCGAACAAAAGACTTAGAATCGGACGGTTTCCTGCAATTGACAGCAACATAAAACCGGCGGCAATCACCGTTGCAACCGTAATGAGCTGGGAAGCAGCCTGTGATGCCCTGCCTTTGTCCCCGCTGCCCAGATACTGGGAGATCACCACCGCACCACCCGTGGCAATGGCTGCAAAAACACTGATCAGCAGATTGTTGATCATATCCACCAGAGAGACACCTGACATGGCTGCCTCGCCTGCATAGGATATCATCACTGTATCCACCATGCCCACCGTGATGGCCAGCACCTGCTCTATGATGAGGGGAAAGATCAGCTGCCGCAGCTGCGCAGCGTCAAACATCCTCCCTCTCACTTTTGTATCATATTTACCGAAAATACCGTATCTCATAACACTTCTCCACCACCTTCCCTATAATCAAATTCATTATCCGCAAGCTATTATAGTCTCTAACATGTTAGGAATCAAGTATAAAAATTCCCAAATAAAAAGGAAATGGAGACCGAAATTTTCACTTCCGTCTCCTCTTCCTTCAACATAAATATATTTTACTACTCTGTCAACACATCCATTTTTCCGGCTAAATACAAAGGAATATTTGTGATTGCTCCATTTTTCAAATATTCCCGCTGTGAAAAACGGACAGCACTCACCGGCTGTTTTTCTTCAATATATCGTTTGAAGGTTGGCGCATGTTTGTCTTCTCCCGCCTTCACCTCCACCGGTATGATCTCCATTCCTTTTTGTACCACAAAGTCAATCTCCCCATTGCGGTTTGCATAATAGCGCGGTGCTATTTCGCAACAGTTTTTCAACTGCTGCAGCACAAAATTTTCCGCCAACGGTCCTTTAAACTGAAAATCAGATTTCAAAAGAATCGCTCTGTTGTCCACTCCGGCCATACATTTTAAAAGACCTGTATCAAACAGATACAGCTTAAAGCAGTCCAAGCGGTCATAGGCTGCCAGCGGGTGTTCCGGCTTTGTAACATTATATACACGATTTAGCATTCCAGCAGAAACCAGCCACTCGATCGCTTCCTCAAAATCACGAGCTCTTCCTCCCTCACGTACTGCGCCATACATGAATTTTTCATTCTCCTTTGCCAGCTGCGAGGGTATGCTTCGAAAAACCATCAAAATACGTCCGCTGTTTACTTTCCCATTATGCTTCGAAAAATCATTCTCATAAATAGCGATCAAATCCTTCTGGATCTGAAGTATCTTTTGGGGATCTTTATCCTTGATCCAGGAGTTCACACATTCCGGCATTCCTCCGATAATCATATAATAGCGGTATGCATCCAGCAAGCGGTTATGAAATATCTTTTCGATCTTCTGTCCTTTCTCAATGGAACGAAAATATTTTGAAAGCATCTCATCTGTAGCCGCTACAAATTCGTCAAACGTCAGAGGCGAGATTTCCAAAAGGTTCACCATGCCTACCGGATATGATTTCGGCTGCGCGAGCAATGTTCCGAGCAGACTTCCGGCAGCCATTACGTGATACTCATTTGCTTTCTCTTTAAAATATTTTAATGTATTCAGCGCCTCCGGACATTCCTGCACTTCATCGAAAATGACCAGAGTTTCAGTCGGCTCGATTTTTGTTCCTGCGATCATTGACAGCAATTCCACGATCCGGTGAGGATCTTTATTTGTCTCAAAAAGAGACTTCAGGTCCTCTGACTCATCAAAGTTGAAATATACATAATTTTTATAATATCTGCGCCCGAATTCCCGCATCAGCCACGTTTTTCCATCCTGTCTGGCTCCTTTTAGGATCAACGGCTTGCGGTCCGCATCTTTTTTCCATTGCAGCATATGAAAAATGGCATTCCTCTCCATATATGAAATCACCTCCATATTGAGAGTATGCCACTTTTTTCAAGAATTAGCAATTACTTCTTGCACATTTTTACTCTGTTTTCATTCTGATTTTGCACATTTTTCCCGGATTTTCATTCTCTCTTGTAGCAGTCAAGAAAAGTGGACACAAAAAATGTTTTTACTTTGTTTTATTTTTC
>CALZQA010000071.1 GCA_945828315.1 uncultured bacterium
TACACACTGCATATCGTCGGCAGCGTCAGATGTGTATAAGAGACAGGTAGTATTTTGCTGTTTAGGGACAAAAACAGAGAAGTAATATTGGATGATGAGCAAAACAAATTTTTTAATATTATGGATGGCTATTTAAGTGGAAAAAATGTGTCCAAAGAAGACCAGAACTATATGGATCGATATATCATAGCAAAATATAACAATAATATTAGAAAATGTGAAAAATGGGATTATCATCAGTTAATAGCATGAAGAGCTTATACCGTAAAATAATGGTTGGTATGTTCATGGTATCTGCCTGCGCGATTTTATTATGGCATACAATCTGGTCGGCAGCATTATCAGGAGTAGCAGACAGGCGACGGTCACCCTGTTCCGCATCGGTAAAAACGGGCTTCCGCAATTCGCGAAAGCCCGTATATTTTGCCTATTCGGATGTTTATTAGAAATCTACCTCTGTATCATAGTAGCAGCACTTCAGTAACTTCTCCATCTCTTCCTGTGAAGGGATACGAGGGTTAGATCCGGTACATGCATCTAAGATAGCGTTTGCAGCGATCTCAGGCAGTCTCTCTAAGAATACTTCCTCGGGAACGAAGCCGTTCTCGGTCGGATAGCTGTCTGCACCGTAGTTCTTGATGCAGTGAGGGATGTTCAGATCGTCGTTCATCTTTCTTAAGTAAGCGATCAGAGCAGCTACCTTGTCATCGTCAGATGCGCTCTTGTCAGCGATTCCCATGTAGTCAACGATCACGCCGTAACGCTTCTTTGCAGTCTCATCCTTTGCGTTGAAGGCGATAACTTTCGGCAGATACATAGCGTTTGCTGCGCCGTGGATGATGTGTGCGCCGTAGTCCTCAAAAGCAGCTCCGGTCTTGTGAGCCATAGAATGAACGATACCAAGTAAAGCGTTGGAGAATGCCATACCTGCTAAGCACTGTGCATTGTGCATGTTGTCTCGTGCAGCCATATCTCCGTTGTAAGAAGCAACCAGATCGTCTCTGATCATTTCGATCGCATGGATCGCAAGCGGATCGGTGTAATCGCAGTTTGCGGTGGATACATAAGCTTCGATTGCATGAGTCATAGCATCCATACCGGTGTGAGCAACGAGTTTCTGGGGCATGGTCTCTGCCAGATCGGGATCAACGATGGCAACATCGGGTGTGATCTCGAAGTCAGCGATCGGATATTTGATACGATCCTGATAGTTGGTAATGATAGAGAAAGCGGTAACTTCGGTAGCAGTTCCTGATGTAGAGGAGATTGCACAGAAGTGAGCCTTTGTACGCAGCTTCGGAAGTCCGAATACCTTGCACATATCCTCGAATGTGCAATCAGGATACTCATATTTGATCCACATAGCCTTTGCAGCATCGATCGGTGAGCCGCCGCCCATGGCGATGATCCAGTCGGGCTGGAATTTAGCCATAGCCTCTGCACCCTTCATAACGGTTTCAACAGACGGATCGGGCTCGATTCCTTCGAATACCTCAACCTCCATACCGGCTTCCTTTAAGTAGCCGATCGCACGATCCAAAAAGCCGAAGCGCTTCATAGAGCCGCCGCCAACGCAGATGATGGCACGCTTTCCTTCAAATGTCTTTAATGCCTCCAAAGATCCTTTTCCGTGATAAATGTCTCTGGGAAGTGTAAATCTTGCCATTTTTTTCATCCTCCTGATAATTAAAGTAATAAAATATGAGTTGTAGAAGTATTTTTACCCCCATTACTTCTATGCTCCTAAAATGTAACTGTCTGAACAGTTATGTTAAAATTTTAACACATGATGACAGAACTGGTCAATGCACGAATCAACTAAAAAAGACCCTGAAAGTTTGTGAACTATTCAGGGTCTCGGTCATGTACTATTTTGCATACATCTATTGACATGGGATCAGATGTGTCCGTCTGCCTTTAACAACCGGTACAGCGTCGGATCTAGGTGGAAGGTATCCATGACAGCATGCACTTCATCCAGCTGCGCCGTGCGCGTTTTTTTGGACATGGACGGACTTCTGACTGCGCGGATGAGCAGATTTTTCGGTGTGTGGCTCAGGTCAACAAATTCCAGCAGCTGAGTCTTATAACCCATGCATGTCAGCAGATTGCCACGGATCGCGTCGGTGGTCAGTGCGGCCATACGCTCCTGTACGATTCCGTAGTGCGTAAACAGGGAGAGTGTATCGGTCTGCATCTGCTGATTCGGTTCATGCTGGCAGCAGGGCACGGAAAAGATCATGTCCGCGTTCCAGCAGATCGCGTTGTACAGTGCATAGTCTGTGGCAGTGTCGCAGGCATGGAGCGTCACCACCAGATCCACGTCGAAGGGCGCCTGATAGCCGTTGATATCGCCCAGCTCGAAACGCAGATGATCGTAGCCGTATTTTTGGGCGGCCAGGTTGCATTTTTCTATGACATCAGCCTTCAGGTCCAGGCCAACGATCTCCACCGGCTGTTTTTTGATCTCTGTAAAATAGTAGTATAAAATAAAGGTCAGATAGGACTTTTCACAGCCAAAATCAATGATGTGCCAGCAGGGCTTGTCCACAGTCCCGACTGCATCGTCGATGAGTTCGATAAAGCGGTTGATCTGACGGAATTTGTCGTACATGGAGTGCACGACTGTTCCCTCCTTGGTAAACACGCCCATGTCAATAAGTGGCGGGATCTGACTTCCTTCCTGCAACAGATAGTTTTTCCTGCGATTGTGAGAAGCGTTGGTTTTCGGCTGCGCGGCGTTTGGCACGACCTTTTTTTTATAGGTTACCGTTCCCTTTTTTGACATCAGGAGCTGGTGTTCCTTTCCTGCGGACCAACCGTTTAACTGTAAAAACTGTGCGCCCATCGTCTGGGCGAGATATTGTGCCAGGCGGTCTGCGCCACAGTTCTCGTGGAACACCTGCTTTTCGGTATATTTTGCGATCTGATAGCAGTCGCTCTTTTTTTCTATGACGACCTTGCGGTATTCCTGAGATCTACTTACCTGCTTGCTTAAAACAAGGCGCTCCGGTGTATCGGTGAGGATGTCTGCAAGGCTTTGTTGGAAATCGGACATTCTTTTTTCCTCGTATTCTTGTGATGATTCAATTCATGGTTCGACTCTGCAAATACTTTGGCGTGTACTGTCTGCTTATTCCTTGCGAAGTACTTCATCTGGCGGTTCAATTTCGTTTGCCAGTGTGTGCTCTGTCAACTCTGATATGATCTTTAGCTTTTGGTTGATGATTGGTCGCATGCAATTTGGCACATGTTCCTGATGTGCACGGTGGATTGCCACGCACTCCTTGCAGTTGCCGTGATAGCGGCACGCTTTTTTGCAGGGGCAGTGATCCTTATCAGCATACTCCTCACGGAACTGTGATGCAAATTCCTCCTGCAGACGCAATCCTTCCATGCGGTTGCCCTTGTGAAATTCCTGCATGGCTGCGATCTCTTTGGGATTGTTCTCGACGATCATGTGATGTCCTCCTTTGTGGGTGTGAATCAAACACAATAATTATAGAAATTGTATTTTGTGCTGTCAACCTGATAAAAAAGACTGTTCAACAATTAAAAAGTGTGCTATTATAATTTAACGCGTTGTAGCGTTATAGCGTTGAATTGATGAAATATCTTCGCGTTAAAAGCCAAAAAGACTTGGTATTATAATAAGTACAGGAAGGAAAGTAACTGTGAAGACAGTTACAGAGAGGAACAGCAGAAATGGAAATCAGAGGAAGTATGATGTCTGTCCGTGAGGACATTCGTATTTTGGATGCAACAATGAGAGATGGAGGTCTCGTCAACAATTTTGCGTTTACGGATGAGTTTGTCCGGGCGCTCTATGAGATGAATGTAGCGGCAGGTGTCGACTATATGGAAATGGGCTATCGTGCATCAAAACGTCAGTTTAATGAGGCGGAGTTTGGAAAGTGGAAATTTGCCACAGATGATGATATCTATGCGATCGTAGGCGATAATGATACAGATCTGAAGCTGTCCATTATGGCAGATGTGGGGCGTTGTGATTATAAGACAGATATCGTCGACAAGGCAAACAGCCCGGTAGATCTTGTGCGCGTGGCAACTTACATGCATCAGATCCCGGAGGCGATCGATATGATCCTGGACGCGGACAAGAAGGGCTACGAGACGACATGCAACATCATGGCGATCTCCAATGTACAGGAGTCCGACGTGCAGTATGCGCTGGATGAGCTGGCAAAGACGCCTGTAAAGGCCGTATATATTGTGGACAGCTACGGAGCGCTCTTCCCGATCCAGATGCGCCGCATCACAGAGCTTTACCTGAATACGATGGAAAAGCACGGAAAGCTGGTCGGCATTCACGCACACAACAATCAGCAGTGCGCATTCGCCAATACGATCGAGTCCATGTCCGTGGGCGCCAGCATGCTGGATGCCACGGTCTGTGGTATGGGGCGCGGAGCCGGAAACTGCACGCTGGAGGGGTTGATCGGATTTTTGAAAAATCCCAAGTACAAGCTGAATCCGGTGCTGGAGCTGATGGAGAAATATATGGTGGAGATGCAGGAGAAGTATACCTGGGGCTATGATGTACCGTATCTTTTAACGGGACTTTCCATGCAGCATCCGCGCACGGCGATCGCTGCAGTCAAGGAGCACAATACGCATTATGCGGAATTTTACCGCATGCTGCATGAGGATGACTGATCGCCTGGGAAAAGCCGACATCTATTTATAAAAAAAGTATAAATTTTTTATCGGACGCATTGACGAAGTGACACCCTGTCATATATAATCGCAAAGAAGATTATGACAAGGTGTCATTTTTGCTTGCGGAAAGGATAAAAGCTATGACAAAATTTTGCGTGAAAAAACCCTTTTATGTAGTAGTTGCGGTGATCGTTATTCTGGTCATCGGCGTGGTGAGTCTGACCGGTATGCAGACGGATCTGATGCCGGATCTGTCCATGCCTTATCTGGCAGTGATCACAACGGAGGTCGGTGCATCTCCGGAGCAGGTCGAGATGGACGTGACTGAGCCGGTGGAAAATGCACTGGGTACGATCAACGGTGTAGAGAATGTGACCAGCAGTTCTTCTGAAAACTATGGCATGGTCATGCTGGAGTTTGCGGAGGATACGGATATGGAGGCAGCGCTGGTGCGTGTGTCCATGGCATTGGACTCCATGGAGCTTCCGGATGGCTGTGGAACACCGAATATCATGGAGATCAGTATGGATATGATCGCCACGATGTATGCGTCTGTTGACTATGAAGGGAAAGATATCAAGGAAGTGACCAATTTTGCAGAGGAGGTCGTCATCCCTTACCTGGAGCGACAGAATGGTGTGGCGAGCATCTCCAGCAGCGGAGAGGTATCCGATTCCGTTGAGATCCGATTGAACCAGGATAAAATCGATGATGTCAATGAGAAGATCCTGGAGCATACAAATGAGAAGCTGGCAGACGCAGCGAAGGAGATTGAGGATGCGAAGGCAGACCTTGCAGAGGGCGAGGAAGAGCTGAAAAAGCAGAAGGCAAAGCTGGACAAAAAGCAGACAGATACGAATCAGGAACTGGCGGATGCCTCTGTCCAGCTATCACAGGCACAGGCGACAAAGGCAGCTTATGAGTCCAGCTACAATAGCTTAAAAGCGAGCCAGAATGCACTGGAGGCGGAAAAACAGGCATATGAAGATGCCGGCATGCAGGCAACCTACGAGAACCTCGACGGAATGTTTGCACAGTACAAGATGAATCTCGGCACGACGGCGGAACAGGCAGGCATCACAGCTCCGGGCAGTATCGCAGAGGCTGCGGCAGATAAGGAGACGACAGAGGCCTATCTGGAGTGGCTGGCCCAGATCGGACAGGGCGATGCGGTTTCCGGCCTGACCTATGACAGTATCAAGCAGGTATATGATGTGGTGACAACACGTCTGCCGCAGATCGATACGGCATTGGCAAATCTGGATACTGAGCTTGCGGCTGCACAGGCGATGCTCGATGAGATCAACAAGCAGATGGAGGGCATGGACGGAAAACAGTCCGAAGTCATCGCCGGCGGTTACAGTGCGGCAGCAGGCTTTGGTTCCGGTCAGGCACAGGTGGCTGCCGGTGAGAGCCAGATGGACTCTGCCAGAGAACAGCTGGAAGAGGCGGAAAAGCAGATCGAGGATGCGAAGGAGGCTGCTCTGAAAAATGCTAATATTGATGCGTTGCTGGATCTCGAAACGCTTTCTTCTATTATTTATGCACAGAATCTGGCAATGCCTGCCGGATATATTGATGATGAGGAGGATAACCAGTGGCTCGTCGAGGTAGGAGAGCATTTTACCGATGAGAGTGAGATCGAAGATCTGGTGCTTACCAAGATCTCCGGTGTCGGAAAGATCCGCATCCGCGATGTGGCAGATGTGACGATCGTGGATAACGCTGGTGAGAGCTATGCAAAGATGAACGGAAATGATGCAGTGCTCTTGTCCATCTTCAAGGTCAGCACCGCCAGCACCAGTGATGTAGCAAAGACATTGACTGCCACATTTGATGAGCTGGAGGAGGAATATCCGGGACTTTCCGTAACCCCGATCATGAATCAGGGCGATTATATCACAATGATCATAAAGAGTGTGCTGAGCAGCATGATCCTCGGGGCACTGCTGGCGATCGTTGTGCTGGCACTGTTCTTACAGGAGGTAAAACCGACGATCGTCGTTGCGTTCAGTATTCCGTTTTCTGTTTTGTTCGCGTTGATCGTGATGTATTTTACCGGTATTAATATCAACGTGATGTCTCTGGGCGGACTATGTCTTGGAATCGGAATGCTTGTGGATAACTCCATCGTTGTTATGGAAAATGTGTACCGATTGCGTCAGAAAGGACTGTCGGCGCCGGCAGCAGCCGTTCAGGGAACCAAACAGGTGGCTGCGCCCATTGTGGCTTCCACGGTAACGACGATCTGTGTATTTTTCCCGATGGTCTACACGACCGGTCTGGTAAGCCAGCTGATGGTACCGTTTGCTTTTACGATCTCCTATGCGCTGATCGCTTCACTGATCGTGGCGCTGACCGTTGTGCCGACCTTCAGCTCGGTCATGTTGAAGAAAGTAAAAGAGAAAAAACATCCGATCTTCGAAAAAATACAGGATGTTTACGGAAAGATATTGGGCTGGTGTCTGAAAGTGAAGATCGTACCGCTTGCTCTTGCGATCGCATTGTTTGCCGTTTGTGTCTTCCGTGCATTTGACACCGGACTGGTGCTTTTGGATGATATGGAGAGCAACCAGATATCCGTCAGCATGGCACTGCCCGATGACTATGAGAAAGAAGATGCCTATGCCACCGCTGATGAGGTGATGGAGTTGATCCTGTCTGTGGACGGAATCGCCGAAGTCGGCGCCATGGATGGAAATGCCACAGCGATCACTTCCGTAGCAGGGACTACCGATCGTTATACACAGTTTTCGTTCAACATCATTACGGATCCGGACATCAAGACGACCGATGAATTTCATGCGATCTGCGAGGAGATTTCCGAGAAGACCGGCAGTGTGAAGGATGCGGAGATCAGCGTCAGCTCCTCTGCGCTCGGAGAGATGTCATCTATTATGGGAAATGGTATTGAAGTAGATATATACGGCGATGATCAGGATACGCTGATCGATATCAGCAAGGATGTGACAGCTATGCTGGAGGAGATCAACGGACTGGAAAATATTGATGACGGGCTTTCGGACGCAGATTCATCCGTGCGTCTTTCCATTGACCGGAACAAGGCGGCGGCCTGCGGACTGACTTCTGCACAGATCCTCCAGGCGATCGCGGCGCGCACGACAACGGATGCAACGGCTATCACGATGAACAAGGACGGTGTAAATCTGGATGTAAAGCTGGTTAATGAGACAGAACCTTTGACTTATGAGAATCTGATGGATATGGAACTGGAGGTCGACACGACGAATGAAGACGGCGAAGCGGTGACGAAGACCTACAAGCTGTCAAAATTTGCCACGATGACCACCGGAACAAGCATGGATACGATCACCAGGGAGAATCAGAGCCGTTATATGACTGTAACGGCAGAGGTGAAGGACGGTTACAATGCAACGCTGCTGTCCCGTACTTTGCAGGAAAAACTGGATGATTACAGTGCACCGGACGGTTACAGTGTGGAGATCGGCGGAGAGAGCGAACAGGTTATGGATATGGTTGTGCAGATGCTGAAGGCGCTTGCGCTCGGCGGACTTCTGGTGTATCTTGTAATGGTAGCACAGTTCCAGAGCTTACTCAGCCCGTTCATCATCATTTTTACCATTCCGCTGGCATTTACCGGAGGAATGATCGGACTGGCAGCATTCGGAAAGAGCATTTCCGCAATGTCGCTGATGGGATTTATGATCCTGATGGGAACGGTTGTAAACAATGGAATCGTGTTTGTGGATTATGCAAACCAGCTGCGCATGGCAGGTGTGGATAAGCGGACCGCGCTGATCGCTACCGGAAAGACACGTATGCGTCCGATCCTGATGACGGCGATGACGACGATCCTGTCCATGAGCGTTATGGTATTTTCGCAGGATGCCGGCAACGCAATGCAGAGAGGTATGTCTATCGTTGTGGCAGCCGGACTGATCTATGCGACATTCATGACACTGTTTATTGTGCCTGTGATGTATGATATTTTTTATCGGAAACAGCCGAGAGTGATCGATGTCGGAGATGATCTGGACGTGATCCCCGATGAGACCAGTGAGCTGATCGACCAGCTCAAAGAGGAGTAGGAAATGCCGAAACAGACATTCTATAAGCTGCCGCAGGAAAAGCAGGAGCGGATCCTTGCGGCGGCAAAAAAAGAATTTACACAAGTACGTTATAATGATGCCTCCATCAATCAGATCGTTCGGGAGGCAGGCATTCCGCGCGGCAGTTTTTATCAGTATTTTGAGGACAAGAAAGATATCTTTCTGTATTTCCTGAAGGACTACAAAAAGGAGATCCTGTGCGGTTTCTCCCAGTGTATCAGGGAGCTTTCCGGAAACTTTTTTGCGGCGGTGGATGCGTTTGTCGCCGGTTTTATTGAGGAGACCTACCGGGAGCCGGAGCGTGGTTTCCGCATCATCGTTTCGGAACCGTGGATCTTTGAACTCATCTGGACAGATATGATCAAGCAGAAAACACTGGATGAGGATGTTTGCAGGATGAGGGAGGAAGACCGGATCGTCATTGACTGGTCACGGCTGGATCTGGAGGGACAGGAAGAAATTGACATTTTCATTCATATTCTGGGAGCTGTGATCCACGACACGCTCTGTGATGTTTTTTTGGGGGATGAGATGCCTCTCGGGGAAGCAAAAAAAATATTTCACGAGAGACTGGATAGTCTGAGGAGACATTATGAAAAACGAGTATGACTGATACGGGAATGAGGTGTTGATTTGCAGGAAGAGAAATATATAACCATTATCTCAGACAGGAGAAAAATTGTTCTCAATACCGGTTCGATCCTTTATGTTCTTATGCTTAGAAAGAAGGCAGAGATACATGTTTCCGAGGGTAAAGTATATAAAACGAGAATGACGCTTGATGAGCTGGAGAAAATACTTGGTGACGGTTTTATAAAGGTGCACAGGGGGTGTATTGTGTCTGCCATGGCGATCCATGATATTACGGACAATATCAACTTAAGCAACGGTGAGTCGCTTGAATACACCATGCGAAAGAAAAAACAGATCATTGATGAGTTTCATTCAAAACAGAAGCGTATGATCAGCAACTTCATCGAAGAGAATGTTCCTTCTATGGAGGAGGAATACCGCAAGTATTACAGCAGCTTTGATCATCTGCCCTTCGCGTTTGCGGACATTGAAATGATATTTGATGAGGAAAGGCATGCTGTGGACTGGATCTTCAGATATGGAAATCCGGCGTTGGCGCGACTTGAAAAGATGCCATTGGAGCAGTTGATCGGTAATTCTTTTGGCAGCCTGTTTGCCAATATGGATTCCAAGTGGCTCCGTTGCTATGAGCTCGCAACGCTTTATGGCGAAACACTGGAGATCATGGATTACAGCCCGGAGATAGACACCTATCTGAAGGTGATCTGCTTTCCGACTTTTAAAGGGCATTGCGGATGTGTTTTATTCAATATCTCAGAGATTAAATTTACCAGAAACAGTTCGGATGCCGAGACGGCACTGAAGCTCTATCTTGGGAAACTGCCGGGTGAGGATTAGCAGGGACGTTTCTTCTGCCACGGTCATCGCCCATTGTCACGAGAAGAGTTTTTGCCCCACAATTACAGAGACTGCGGGATCAAAATAATCTGCCATGTTACTACTCAATCCGCTTGCTTTCCGCACCATCTTCACGACGTTCTTTCATTGAAATATCAATGGAGTCAACATATTTTGACATAACAACCGGTGCTGATCGGACGCAGGTTCCGTCAATCCATTGTTCTACATAGATTTCTCCGCTCATGGTTTGTTTGCCGAGTTGAATATCATATGCGAGCTTATTCGTATCCTCAGGGCTTTCACTATTCGTAAGCATAATGTGATCGCCTATTGTAATGGGGTTCGTGAGGAAGCATACAGCAACACCAACGCAAGCGATGACTGCTAAGATTATCAGTCTGCATGGGAAACGATACAAAGTGATTTGCCAGAGTTGCAAAATGAAGTAGAACGTATATTGAGACAAATGGAAACGTAAGGACATAAAAACTTCACATAATTATTAGCACTCTTGCTTGACGAGTGCTAATTTGCGATGTATAATGGCTGACAGAAAGGGAAATCTTTCTGTTAGTCATTTTTATTTCATGAAAGGAGGAACTTTTATGAACATTCAAAAATTTACACAAAAATCCATGGAAGCAGTCAATGACTGCGAGAAACTGGCTTATGAATACGGAAATCAGGAGATCGAGCAGGAACATCTTCTGGTGGCGCTTTTGCACCAGCAGGATGGGTTGATCCCGAAACTGATCGAGAAGATGGAGATCCAGCTGGCACACTTTGTTAACAATGCGGAAAGCAAGCTGGCGGCCCGCGTGAAGGTCAGCGGCGGACAGGTGTTTATCGGCAAGGACTTAAATCAGGTGCTGATCCACGCAGAAGATGAGGCAAAGGCTCTCGGTGACGAGTATGTCTCTGTTGAGCATCTGTTTCTGGCGCTGCTGAAATACCCGAATAAGGCGATGAAGGAGCTTTGGAAAGAGTATGGCATCACGAGAGACCGTTTCCTCTCTGCACTTTCTACCGTGCGCGGCAATCAGCGTGTAACCTCAGATAATCCGGAGGCAACCTATGACACATTGGAGAAATATGGATACGATATGGTGGAGCGTGCCCGTGAGCAGAAGCTGGACCCGGTCATCGGACGTGACGAGGAGATCCGAAATGTGGTACGTATCCTGTCCCGAAAGACCAAGAATAACCCGTGTCTGATCGGTGAGCCCGGTGTCGGTAAAACAGCGGTTGTAGAAGGTCTGGCACAGCGTATCGTCAAGGGCGATGTGCCGGAAGGGCTGAAGGATAAAAAGCTGTTTGCGCTGGATATGGGCGCGCTTGTGGCAGGTGCAAAATACCGCGGCGAGTTTGAGGAGCGTCTGAAAGCCGTTCTGGACGATATCAAAAATTCCGACGGACAGATCATACTCTTCATCGATGAGCTGCACACGATCGTCGGAGCCGGAAAGACGGACGGCGCGATGGATGCCGGTCAGCTCTTGAAACCGATGCTGGCCCGTGGCGAACTGCACTGTATCGGTGCAACGACACTGGATGAGTATCGGGAATATATCGAGAAAGATGCGGCATTGGAGCGTCGTTTTCAGCCGGTCATGGTGGATGAGCCCACCGTTGAAGATACGATTTCCATTTTGCGTGGTCTGAAGGAGCGCTATGAAGTATTTCACGGTGTCAAGATCACCGATGGCGCGCTGGTTTCGGCAGCAGTTTTATCAAATCGTTATATCAGTGACCGTTTCCTGCCGGATAAAGCCATCGATCTTGTGGATGAGGCATGTGCGCTCATCAAGACGGAGCTGGATTCCATGCCGGCGGAGTTGGATGAGCTGAACCGCCGGATCATGCAGCTGCAGATTGAGGAGACCGCGCTGAAAAAGGAGACCGATCATCTGTCTGAGGAGCGTTTGGCAAATCTGCAGAAGGAGCTGGCAGAACTGAAGGATACATTTGCCGCCCAGAAGGCACAGTGGGAAAACGAGAAGTCTTCCGTAGAAAAAGTACAGAAGCTGCGAGAAGAGATCGAGCAGGTGAAAAACGAGATCACCACTGCCCAGCAGAATTACGATCTGGAGAAGGCAGCAGAACTGCAGTACGGCCGCCTGCCGCAGCTGCTGCAGCAGCTTGACATAGAGGAGCATCAGGTCAAGGACAAGGATCTGTCGCTGGTACACGAGAATGTCAGTGAGGAGGAGATCGCGAAGATCATTTCCCGCTGGACCGGAATTCCGGTGGCAAAGCTGAACGAGTCCGAACGAAATAAGACACTGCATCTGGATGAAGAACTGCATAAACGTGTGATCGGTCAGGACGAGGGCGTGACCCGTGTGACTGAGGCGATCATCCGCTCCAAGGCAGGCATTAAGGATCCCAGCAAGCCCATCGGTTCGTTCCTGTTCTTAGGACCCACCGGTGTCGGCAAAACGGAGCTTGCAAAAGCGCTGGCAGCGAGCCTCTTTGACGATGAGAGCAACATGGTCCGTCTGGACATGAGTGAGTATATGGAGAAATATTCCGTATCCCGTCTGATCGGAGCGCCTCCCGGATATGTAGGTTACGAGGAGGGCGGACAGCTCACCGAGGCAGTGCGGAGAAAGCCGTATTCCGTTGTCCTGTTTGATGAGGTAGAGAAAGCTCATCCCGATGTGTTCAATGTACTGCTTCAGGTGCTGGATGACGGTCGTATCACGGATTCACAGGGGCGTACCGTGGATTTCAAGAATACGATCCTGATCATGACTTCCAATATCGGTGCACAGTATCTTCTGGATGGCATTGATACTGACGGAAATATCACACCGGAGGCAGAGCAGGCGGTCATGAGTGATCTGCGTGGTTCCTTCCGACCGGAGTTTTTGAACCGCCTGGACGAGATCATCATGTTCAAGCCTCTCACAAAGGCAGATACGACCAATATTGTCCGTCTGCTCCTCGCAGACTTAAACAGCCGTCTGGCTGACAGGGAGCTTTCGGTAGAACTGACACCGGAGGCAGAAGATCTCGTGATCGAGCAGGCATACGATCCGGTCTATGGCGCGCGTCCTTTGAAGCGTTATCTGCAAAAGACCGTGGAGACGTTATCCGCGAAGCTGATCCTTGCAGATGCGGTATCTGTGGGAGATACCATCGAGATCTACGTTAATGATCATGCATTGGCGGCAAGAAAGAAATAGATAAAAATTGGTGATCACTGTCATGTGTTGAAATGATCATTGGAAAAGTGTCCGTTGCATACAATAAACCAAATGTATGCAGCGGGCATTTTTTATGAACTATTTTCAAATAGATGATCTGAAGAAGAAAATTGTGTGTGCAGTGCTGATCTTCGTGGGTGCGCTGCTGTTGGGCATCGGTGTAGCTATTGTTGTGGAGCGTGCGCAGACGGAACGAGGGATAACGGAACAGACTTCATCACAGCAGGATGCGTCAAATGGACAGCCATCGAAAATACAGCAGGATGAGCAGGTCAAAAAGGTGGCACTCACCTTTGACGACGGGCCGAACCCGGATTACACCGGAGTGCTTTTGGACGGGTTGAAGGAGCGCGGTGTCAAGGTGACTTTTTTTGTGCTGGGATCCGAGGTGGAGCTCTATCCGGAACTGGTCCGCCGGGCCAGTGAGGAAGGACATCTGATCGGTGTCCATGCCTACAGGCATGTGAATCTACGTCAGCTCAGCGACGCACAGGCAATCGAACAGGTGGACCGGACAAATGGTGCCATCTATCGGGCGACAGGACAGTATGCCAGCTATATCCGTCCGCCCTACGGCTGTTGGAAAGAGGATCTGGACTATGAGGTACAGATGGTCGAGGTGCTGTGGGATATCGATCCGCGGGACTGGGCGACTACCAGTAGCAATCTCGTGGTGCAGCGCGTGCTGAATGAGGTAGAGGAGAACAGCATCATTCTCCTGCATGATGCGTCCAAGTCCTCGGTGCAGGCGGCGTTCACGATCATTGACACCCTGCAGAATCAGGGCTATACGTTTGTGACGGTGGAAGAACTGCTGCTTGAATAAGTGAGGATTAACTTGCTTCCGGATTCGCATAATGAATTTGCACAAGGAATCAACTTGCAAAACCACCTTTCTCATCAAGGTTCACAAAATCTTTGTTTTTTCCAAAAAATACCCGAAAACACTTGAAATATAGGCAAATATCATGTATCTTTGAAAAGGTAGCTGGAAAGACCGATTTTGCATTTTTGTGATTTAAAAACTGCAAAATATATATTTTTAGGAAACCAGATTGCCAAAAAGGGATAGTACCTGTCAAGACACAAACAGTTACGGGGGGATAGATAGGTGGATTTATTTGATTACATGCGGGAGAAAAATATGGAGCAGGAGTCGCCGCTTGCTTCCCGGATGCGCCCCACGACACTGGATGAAGTGGTCGGGCAGGAGCATATCATCGGGAAGGACAAGCTTCTTTATCGTGCGATCCGTGCGGACAAGCTCAGGTCCATCATCTTTTACGGACCTCCGGGCACCGGCAAGACGACGCTTGCAAAGGTGATCGCCAATACGACAAGCGCTGCCTTTACGCCTGTCTCTTATACACATCTCCGAGCCCACGAGACGCTACGCTATC
>CALZQA010000072.1 GCA_945828315.1 uncultured bacterium
TTCTGCTATGATCACTTCAGAGAACAGCAGGAAAAACGCATTGAGGTGAAGGAGATTTTCCGCGCAGATGGACTGCATCGCGTATTATACCGCTGTCCGCATTGCGAGGAAGAAGGCAGCATGTGTGGCGAGGGAACAAAGATCACATGCAAAAAGTGTGGGCATACATACGAATTGACAGAATATGGATATTTACAGGAGACATCCGGCGATACCAGATTTTCTCATATCCCTGATTGGTATCGTTGGGAGCGGGAGTGCGTGCATCGGGAGCTGGTGCAAGATACATATGGATTGGACATTGAAGTCAGTATTTATATGATCGTGGATACAAAGTGTGTTTACAGGGTCGGTGACGGGCGGCTGCGACACTCCGGTGAAGGCTTTCATCTGACAGGGTGCGACGGACAATTGGACTACAGGCAGCCGCCACAGGCATCCTACAGTCTTTACTCGGATTTTAACTGGTATGAGATCGGAGACATGATCAGTATCGGAAACGAGAAGGCGCAGTATTATTGCTTCCCGAAGAACAATGAAAATATTGTGGCAAAAGCAAGACTTGCTGCAGAGGAACTGTATAAGCTCAGAAAGAGGCAGACGAAGTGAGTACGGGAGTTAATTTGAAAATGAGAGAAAACAGTTTTTATACGAATTTGTGGTGCATTGCGCTTCCCGTGACCATGCAATCGCTGTTACAGTCATCGTTTAGCATGATCGATCAGGTCATGATCGGACAACTGGGGGAGGTAAGCATTGCGGGTATCGGTCTGGGCGGAAAATTTGCATCCATGTACAGTGTGGTACTTGGGGCGATCGCAGCGGCGGCGGGCATCATGATCGGCAAGCAGCTGGGCAACGGTGATGAGGATGTTGCATACAGGGATGCCGGGCGCTTTATGGGCTGTGGGGTGATCGGATCCCTCGTGCTGTCAGCAACGCTGGTGCTGTTGGCTCCGGCGTATGTGCGCATTTATCAGGTGGAGCCGCAGGTGCGCGAACTGACGCGACAGATATTAATTGCCTTTGCCATTATTGCACCTGTGAAGGTGCAGAACATGATCCTAGGAGGGGGGATCATCCGCAGCGGTGGAAAGACAAAATATATCATGGTGGTTGATTTTATCGGAACATGGTTGTTTGGTGTACCCCTGGGACTGCTGGGCGCCTTTGTCTGGAAACTTCCGATTCCGTGGGTGTATTTCATTCTGTCGCTGGAGGAAGTCGTACGGCTATTGATCTCGATTTTCTTATTCCGCAAAAAAGTCTGGATGGAGCAGTTATAAGAAGATAAAACTAGCCTTTTGGCTAGTTCCCTTTTGGCGACGTGTTTGATATAATAAAAAAAAAGCGTTCAAACGGCTTAAGAGGGACATACATATGAAAAAGCATAAAAAGGACTTTTTAGTGGGTATCTTTATCATGGGGTGTATTCTGCTGAACCTTGGCGGAAAAGTGTTTGCACAGAGGTTTCAGCTTCCGCTATGGATGGATTCCTTCGGCACTGCGCTGGCGGCTTATACACTGGGCCCTGTGTGCGGGGCGATCGTAGGAGTATCCGTGAATGTGATCTACGGATTGTTGTATTCCTATACATACATGATCTATGGACTGATCAGCATCGCACTGGGTGTGATCATAGGTGTCTGTGCGAAAAAGGGATATCTGGCCTATGTATTCGGCGTGCTTTCCGTCAGCTTTGCTTTGACACTGCTGTCGGTGACTGCAGGCACGACGTTGAATTACGTATTCTTCGACGGAACCATCGGAAATGTGTGGGGTGACGGAATCCGTGAGTTTCTGTGTCAGCTGGGCTGGCAGCCGCTTTTGGGACATATCGTCGGCGAATTTTATATGGAATTTGCAGACAAAGTGGTCACGCTGTTTGTCGTGTATGCGGTCATGAAGCTCTGTAGGCGGATAAAAACAAAAAGAGAAGAAAACAGGGAACGAAGCTCCGTAAAGATCACGGTGCACATGCTACTGTGCCTGATCTGTGCTTCTGTTTTTGTCTGTGAGCCTGTGCAGGCGGCTTCGGCACAGGCTGCTTTTGATGTCACCGAGGATTATGGGGCTTACATTCAGACGGTATATGACAGCGAAGCGGGTCTGCCCGGCGGAGTGGCAAATGACGTTGCGCAGTCAAAGGATGGCGTGCTGTGGATCGGTACCTACAGCGGACTTTACCGCTACAGCGGCACCGGTTTCCGGCTGATGGATGAGTTTGACAGTGTAAAAAACGTCAACTGCCTGTACATGGATGAAGCGGGAAGAATGTGGATCGGAACGAATGACAGCGGTTTGTCCATCTGCATTAACGAACATATTTCAAATGTGGTCAACGAGGAGGGAGGATTGCCGTCAGACTCCGTGCGCTGTATTACACAGAGCGCAGACGGCAGCTACTATGTCGGAACGACGGACAGCATGGCGATCGTAGATATCGCGGGAGGCCTGACAGTTACCGGTACGCTGGATGAGATCGTATATGCAGATAGTGTGGCAGCGGATGAACTCGGAAATGTAGCGGCTGTTTCAAGTGACGGAACGCTCTTTATCGTACGTAATGACCGGATCGTCAACCGGTTTACCGCACAGGAGGGCAGCTATACCTGTTGTGCCTTTGATGAGTCAGGTGTATTGTATGCCGGTACTTCAGATGGAAAGATCCTGTTGTTTCAGGTGACGGTCAATGGTCTGACCGGGATGGGTGAGATCATATGCGGCAGTCTGTACAATATCAATTCCCTGAATTTTTCGGATAACGGAGAGCTGTTCATCTGTGCGGTAAACGGTATCGGATACGTGGATACACAGCAGGATTTCGATATCATCAAGACGAACGGTTTTGACCGTTCGGTGGAACATATGATCATTGATTATCAGGGGAACCTGTGGTTTACATCTTCCAGACAGGGACTGCTGCGCTTATGCAAGTCTGTCTTTTCAGAGGTCTCCGGTGATGGCGGAATGGAGCAGACGGTTGTCAATTCCGTGGTCAAATGGAAGGGATGTCTGCTGGTCGGAACCGATAACGGACTGCTTGTCATGGATGAAAACAGCAGGGTTCAGTCGCAAGACCCGCTCACAGACGAATTCAAGGGTATCCGGATCCGATGCCTCCGAGTGGATCAAAAAGATCATTTATGGATCTGTACATATGGAAAAGGTGTCTGTGAAGTAACGGAGACCGGTGAGATGCACGCTTATGACAGCAGTGCGGGGGCGCTTGGTGACAAATTCCGCACAGTGATCGAGAAGGAAGACGGAACCATACTGGCAGCCGGAGACATGGGTATCACCTATGTGAAAAACGGGAAGATCACGCAAACGATCGGATACGAGGACGGTCTGATAAACGCGAAGATCCTCTGCCTGTTAGAGCAGAAGGATGGAAGTGTCCTCGCAGGAATGGACGGCGACGGGATCGCTGTCATCAGGGATGGGAAGGTTACGGACACGATCCAAAAGAAAGACGGTCTTGGCTCAGAGGTCATTTTGCGTATGGTTGCGGAAAAGAACGGAAACGGAATCTTTATTGTGACCAGCAATAGTATCTGCTATATGAGTCAAAGCGGCAGCATCCGGGTTCTCAACAACTTTCCCTATTACAACAATTATGACATTGTGGAGGGAGAAAGCGGAGAAGTGTTTGTGCTGGGATCTGCCGGGATCTATGTGGTGGACAAAGAAGAACTGCTCAGCCGGAGAAATCTGGACTATGAGCTTTTGAATGCCAGAAAAGGACTGCAGAAAAGTCTGACTCCGAATGCATGGAATTATGTGGATGAAGATAATAACCTGTATCTTTCCACCGATTCCGGGGTGGTCAGCATGAATTTAAATTATTATGATATCGCGACACGATCTTATCGTATGCTGCTGAAATCCGTCCGCGTGGATGGTGTTAATTATACCGTAGAACCGGGCAAACCGATCCGCCTCGCAAGAGGTGCCGGTCGAATCGACTTCTCACCGGAAATTGTCAATTACTCTGTAAACAACCCCTATGTGAGTGTCTGGCTGGAGGGTTTTGATGAGAAAGCAAAGGTTATGTTGCAGAGCGAGCTGACGGATATATCCTACACCAATCTTCCGGCGGGAGACTACACGTTCCATTTGTCTGTTCTGGACAACAAGGGAAAAGGAACGATCGCGGAAAATACTTATAAGGTGGTCAAGGAGAAGGAGATTTATGACCATTGGTGGTTTCTGGTGTATATGATCGCGGTATTTGCCCTGGCGATCATATACCTGAGCTGGCTGCTTTTCCGTACACAGGTACAAAAGACGATGAACATGCAGAAGCGAGAACTGGAGCTGGCAAAAAAGCAGGTAGAGATGGGTAATGAGACTATTCTCACGATCGCGAAGACCGTGGATGCCAAGGACGAAAATACGAGCCAGCACTCCATCCGAGTTTCCGAATATTCCGTACTGATCGCGCAGAAGCTGGGCTTTAGCAAGGGGGCCTGCGATGAGCTGCGGCGGACAGCGCTCCTCCACGATATCGGAAAGATCGCCATACCGGACCGTGTGTTAAAAAAGCCGGACCGGCTGACAGATGAGGAATATGAGACCATGAAATCCCATGTGGTAAAAGGGGCTGAGATTTTGAAAAACTTCACACTTCTGGAGCATGTGGAGGAAGGTGCGCTCTACCATCATGAGCGCTACGACGGCAGCGGATATGTGCATGGTCTGAAGGGTGAGGAGATTCCCATCAATGCGCGCATTATCGGTATCGCGGATGCCTTTGACGCGATGACGGCAAATCGCGTATACCGCAAAAAACTGAATCCGGACCTTGTACTCGGCGAACTGGAGAAGGGAAGAGGCACACAGTTTGATCCGAAGTTGACGGATATCATGATGGAGCTGATCTTGGAGGGAACCATTGATCTCAGCCAGTTATATGAGCCGTCGGAAGAAAAAAAGGTTGCGGATGCATTGAAGGAGCAGCGGAATGAAGAGTAGATTACAAGATATTCGAAAGAGCGTATGCAGAAGAGAAAACCTGATCGCGGCTGTCAGCGCGCTGTTGGTCATTTTCCTGATCGTCGGTATACGTTCCGTCTTTTTTACAGAAGAGGCAGAGCAGCAGATCAAAGTGGGATTTGTCTATGTAGACGATGAGAGCACGGCCTATACATACAATTTTATTCAGGCACAGAACGCTTTGGATATGACGTATGGCGATCAGGTGGAAACGATCGCAAAATATAATGTGCCGGAGGGAAAGGAAACAGAAGCACTGCAGGAACTGGCAGACAGCGGATGTGATCTGATCTTTACGACGAGCTACGGTTATGGGGAAGGAACGAAAAAATTTGCCGCGGCTCACCCGGAGATCCAGTTCTGCCAGGCAACATGCAATGATGCGAACACGGAACCGGTATTTGAAAATTACCATAATTTCATGGGTGAGATCTATCAGGGACGATATCTGTCCGGTGTTGTGGCAGGGCTGAAACTACAGGAACTGATCGACGAAGGTCTGCTCACACCGAAAGATGCAAAGGTCGGATATGTCGGTGCTTTTCCCTATGCGGAGGTGATCTCCGGATATACGGCATTTTTCCTGGGCGTGCGCTCCGTCGTCCCTGAGGCGGTCATGACTGTGAAATATACAAATTCATGGAATGACTATGTACTGGAGAAAAAATATGCGGAGCAGCTGATCCGCGAGGGATGTGTGATCATCTCACAGCATTCGGATACGGCAGGCCCTGCGGTTGCCTGCGAACAGACGGATTCCTCACAGATCGTCTATTTGGTTGCCTATAATCAGAGTATGGCGGATGTTGCGCCGACGACGTATCTGACCGGATCCAAGATCAACTGGGAACCCTATATTTCAGCCGCTGTCCGGGCGGTGATGACCGATAAGGATATCGAGGAATGTGTCGTGGGAGATATACACGGACAGGATGCAGGCGCAGGCTTTGAAGAGGGATGGGTCGAAATGCTGGAGCTGAACGGAGTCATCGCAGCGACCGGAACCACCCGAAAGATCGATGAGACGATCGAGGCTTTCAAACAGGGAAATATTCATGTATTTCAGGGGGATTATATCGGTGTGAATCCCTATGACGAGAATGATACCTATGATCTGAATCAGGAATATCCGGAAAATGGAAACAGCTCTGCGCCGACCTTCGGCTATGTGCTGAAGGATGTCATTACGATCGAGTAATTCATGAGAAAGAGCAATTGATGCCTATCGCAGGTGAAATACATCGTCAGATCGCGGGATTCATTATGAAGAAGGATGGCGCGTATATGAACCAATTATTTGAAGAGATAGAAACATGTGAACCGGGTTCCATCAGTCTTGTGCTCACGGCGCTTGACGAAGAACATCTGGGTGAAAAGGCACTGTTCTCTAATGGAAGACTCGTCTGGGAGAGCAATGCGCAGGGATTTTTTTCTGAGAACAGGACTGCGGCAGCATCCATCACCGAGAGTGGTGTGACAGAGATTGCCGGAAACAGGGTGTTTTGTGATACCCTGGGTAGGGAAAAGCAGATCGTTATCTGCGGCGGCGGTCATGTGGCCATACCGGTCATTCAGATCGGAAGGATGATCGGCTGCGAAGTGACTGTGCTGGAAGACCGCCCGATGTTTGCGGATCACGCAAGAAGTGCCGGTGCGACCCGTGTCATCTGTGAATCCTTCGAAAAAGCACTTGATCAGGTGGAGGGGAGTGTGGACACGTATTTTGTGATCGTCACCAGAGGGCACCGTTACGATCAGATCTGTCTGGAAAAGATCGCAAAAAAAGAGCATGCGTACATAGGAATGATCGGGAGCAGACGCCGGACGACGTTGGTGAAACAGAATCTGATCGAGCGCGGAGTCAGTAAGGAAGTGCTGGATGCTGTATACACGCCCATCGGGCTGGACATTGGCGCTCAGACACCGGAAGAGATCGCCGTGGCGATCATGGCGGAGATCATTGAAGTGAAAAATAAGAAAAAGCGTACCTACGGCTATTCCAAAGAGATCATTCGGGCGATTTCCGATACGGACAGGGAGCAGGGAAGCAAAGTACTGGCGACCATTGTGGCAAGAAAGGGCTCCGCACCGCAGGGGGTGGGGGCGAAGATGCTGGTGCTCCCGGATGGAAGATGTATTGGAACTATTGGTGGCGGATGTATGGAAGCGGAGGTTCTGCAAAAGGCGCTTTTTATGATAAGAGCGGATGCGTGCAGGGCGCAGTTGTGCCATGTGGATCTGACGGAAACGGATGCGGAAGAAGAGGGCATGGTATGCGGAGGTACCTTGGAGGTGCTGTTGGAAGTGGTCACAACCGTGCCACGTGCATAGACTGAAGTATCGCTGAGTAATATTTTACTTCGATGGGTTAGAGTATAGTATTCCCACAATCTGCATATAATATTAAGGGAATATTTGCTCAAATCATTGACTATTCCCTTAATGTGATCTATTATTTAAGGGAAAAAAGGAGGAATAAGGGAATGCGAAACTTCAATTATTCTTTAATCAGGGATCAGAAATGGGATTCAGACGTGCTGGGATTGATTGCTGCAATCTACAAGGAAGCTGGAAAACAGGAATTGTATTTAAGGCAGCGTCCAGAGGAACTTGAAAAACTTGTTGAAATTGCCAAAATACAAAGTACCGAAGCATCTAATGCAATTGAGGGTATCGTTACGACCAATACCAGAATTCGTCAGCTTGTCGAGGAGAAGACAACACCGAAAAATCGTGATGAGCAGGAAATTGCAGGATATCGTGATGTATTGAATGTCATTCATGATAGCTTTGATGCGATTTCTATCAAAAGAAATTATATTCTGCAGTTGCATAAGATGCTGTACAGTCATATGAATAATCCACTTGCAGGGCAAACAAAGAATGTGCAAAATTATATCAGTGCTACCTATCCGGATGGACATGTTGAAGTTTTGTTTACACCCCTTGCACCATTTGAAACCCCGGAAGCATTGGACCGGATTTGTGAAGAATATAATCGTGTCATAGGAAATATGGAGTTGGAACCGCTTATTGCCATTCCTGTTTTTATACATGACTTTTTGTGTATTCATCCTTTCAATGATGGAAATGGAAGAATGAGCCGTCTGCTCACTACATTGCTTCTGTATCGAAGTGGATTCTATGTTGGGAAGTATGTTTCGTTGGAAGCTAAGATTGCCAAGAACAAAGATTTATACTACGAGGCTCTTGCTACATGCCAGATAGGTTGGCATGAAGGAACAGAAGATATTGTGCCATTTATCAAATATCTTCTTGGGACGATTCTCGCTGCCTATAAAGATTTTGAAGATCGAATGGCATTGGTTGAAATAAAACTTCCTGCACTTGAAATGGTACGCAGAGCAAGCCTGAATAAGATTGGACGGTTCAATAAGCAGGATATGCGGGAACTGTGTCCTACACTTAGTGACAGTTCTATAGAGGGAGCATTGAGGAAACTTGTTGCATCTGGTGAATTGAAAAAAGAAGGAAAAGGTAAAAATACCTGCTATTTCCGATTGAATTAAGATTGTGTTGAGGTGATCATAAAGGAATTACAACGACATCAGCACTGTTTGCTGATACGTTACAGGTGCTGCTGGAAGTGGACACAACCGTGTCACGCGCATAGACTGAATATAAATAAGATCATAGAAAAGAGATCCTATGAACAGTGCAAAAATAGAAAATCTTCTCAATTTGGCGCTGGATGTCGGTGAGCAGGAGCGCATGCGCTCACCGGAGCTGTCTGTAGGCTTTGAACC
Organism: uncultured bacterium; assembly: GCA_945828315.1. Taxonomy (GTDB): domain Bacteria; phylum Bacillota; class Clostridia; order Lachnospirales; family Lachnospiraceae; genus W0P33-017. The sequence goes on from CALZQA010000072.1 coordinate 8,766, forward strand.
TGCGGATAATACGTGGGAAGTGATCGTGCGGTATTTCGGGGAACTACAGTCAATGCAGGTGCTTTTCCCGGACTGGCAGATCACGGAGCTTTTAAATGAGTATGCGATCATCCGGCTGCCGGAGTCGCAGATGGATCAACTGGCGGGACTTCCGCAGATTGAGTATATTGAAAAACCGAAGCAGTTATATTTTGAGGCGGCGCAGGGGCGGCGCGCTTCCTGCATGCTTCCGGTACAGACCGGGAGGGGAGCGGCAGGCAGCAGGACGAACCTGACCGGAGCCGGTGTATTGGTGGCGGTGATCGACAGCGGGATCGATTACCGCCATCCTGATTTTCGTAATGAAGATGGGACAACGCGGATCGTGGCGCTGTGGGATCAGACTGCTGTCCCGAGGGCGGGCGAAGGCCCGCCGGAGGGCTATACCCGAGGCGTGGAATATTTAAGGGAAACGATCAATGAAGCATTAGAACAATCGGATGCTTTCGCAGCATCGCAGATCGTTCCGCAGACCGATACATCGGGACACGGGACACATGTGGCGGGCATCGCAGCAGGCAATGGCAGGGCATCCGGTGGAACGAACCGGGGCGTGGCCTATGAGAGCGAACTGATCATCGTAAAGCTGGGTGTACCGGGCGGTGGTTCTTTCCCGCGCACGACAGAGCTCATGACGGCGGTGGACTACTGTATCCGGAAGGCGAGAGAGCTTTTGATGCCGCTGGCGGTGAATCTGAGCTTTGGAAATAATTACGGCTCTCATAGCGGCACATCATTGCTGGAAACATATCTGACGGATATCGCCGGCTACTGGAAGTGCAATATCGTGGCAGGCAGCGGAAATGAGGCGGCGAAACGGGTGCATACCTCCGGTGTGCTGGGCAGCAGGGAGGAACGGATCGAGCTGGCGGTGGGTGACTATGAGACCGGACTGAACATTCAGCTGTGGAAGTCTTATTCCGATGAGTTTACGATTGCACTGATCCACCCGAATGGGAATCGAAAGGAAGTGATCGCCCCAGTACCGGGAAGCAATCAGTTTCGGATGGAAAACACCACCGTATTGGTTTATTATGGGGAGCCGAGCCCCTATAGTCAGTTTCAGGAAATATATTTTGAATTTATGCCGGAAGAAAATGGGTATCTTGATTCTGGCATCTGGCAGATTGTTTTGACACCGGAGCGGATTGTGGACGGCGGTTATAATCTGTGGCTTCCGGCTGGTTCCGTGACCGGAGCTTCCACCGGATTTCTGAATTCTGTGCCGGAGACGACACTGACGATTCCATCCACCGCATTTGGCGTGATCACGGTCGGTGCCTATGACTCCTTCACGGATGCGCCAGCGGCATTTTCCGGGCGCGGCTATACCAGAGCGCTGCGCCAGATCAAGCCGGATCTGGTGGCTCCGGGGGTGGATATCATCTCCTGCGCACCGGGCGGAGGCTACGCGTCGCGTACCGGCACTTCTATGGCGACACCCTTTGTCACCGGCGCGGTGGCTTTGCTCATGCAGTGGGGGATCGTGGCAGGACAGGATCCATATCTCTACGGTGAGAAGGTGAAGGCATATCTGATCCGAGGCGCGAGGCAATTGCCTGCAATGCGCGATTATCCGAATCCGCAGCTCGGCTGGGGAGCACTGTGTGTCAGTGACAGTCTGCCGGAATGAAGTACCTCTTGACAAGAAGAACCATATATGATACATTTTTGGTATCATATATGATTCTTTTGCGAAGGGGGATGTTATAATGAATGAGTGTCTTACAGTGTATCTGAAGCTGGATATGGAAAAGAGCGCAGAAAATGAGGCGTTGATTGAGCGAATTGATGAGTTGCTTTTGACCGTTGGAATGAAGTATTCCGGAGTGATGAACATGTATATTCCGGTGGACAGACAGAAACGTGATCAGGCAGTTTTTTGTGCGGAGGAATTATTAAGGAATACAGATTGGTTGAGAGATATTTTGGCGTATACGGAGATTGGGCAGATGACAAATTCCTGTCCCATTGAAGCTATTCAGACGGACATGATGTCGGATCCTTCGCGAGAGAAGCTGTGGTATTATGAACAATATTATCAGAAGAAGCATCAACTGCCACATGCGATCGTAGTAGATGAGAATAAGCAGCTCAGGGATGGATATATATCTTATCTTCTGGCTAAAAAGTATAATGTCAGCGCAGATGTCTGTGAAATGGTATCCGGACAACCATTGAGAAAAATTGTTATAGGAACTCATGTGAAGTTTATGGAAGGAAACTGGAGAAAAAAGGGTAAAAAGCGATATGTTTGGATATACGCGCTAAAAGAACCGGTTATTCCGGGAGATATTCTATTGGTGAAGACAAAAAGAGGGACAGACTTTATATGTGTAGAGAGTATTAATTATGCCGCAGGAGAAGAGTTTTGTTCAAGATACAAAAAAGTTGAAAAACATCTTCATGTACATATGGATGAAGGAGATACAAACTGTGAGAAATAGCATGGACTATATTTATACATCAGGTGAACAGGAAATCATAATAGAAGTGGAACAGCGGGATACTCGGCATTCTGTTATTGATCAGTATGTTCAATGCCGGAAACTGCAAGGTATGACACAAGCGGAACTAGCGAAGAGAGCAGGGATTCCAAGAAGTAATATCACAAGATTTGAGAGCGGAAATTATAATCCTTCTTTGGAACAACTGGTAAGGATAGCGGCAGCATTGGGGATGATGCTGCAGGTACAGTTGATTTCAAAGGAATAATGGTATAGGTTTTTGTATGATGTATAGCAAAAGAAAGACATTGTGAAAGAAGAGAAAAGAGAATGGATTATATTGGTTATGGGGAAGTACCACTCATTATTGAGACAAAGAGCCATGTCACAGCGGAAAATCAATGTCGTATTTTGATGAAATATATGGGTGCGATTATTGAATACAACAAGGATTTGTATGCAAGCAGAGATAGAAAAACTGCCTTGAATGAAAAAAATTGCCCTTTAAAATTCTGGGATAGAGAAAGCGCATTGGAACAGAAAATATATAAGCGATTGAAGATGTGGGAAGAAAGGCATCCAATCGTAGGGATTGTTATATTTACAATATTGGGAGGAATACTGATCAGTCTGGCGGCAGGGATTATTTTAGAAGCATTTATTAACTGTCATTTTGCGTAGAAAAATTGGTGATTGCGCTGATCCCAAATCAGTGCTAAAATGACAACAATAAAACATGCATTGCAGGTATCATTTTTCTGCAGCTGCATAAACTAATATTAATCAAAAATAATTATCCAAAAACAGTTACAAAAAGGGAGTAGCCGGCATTCGGTAACGGATGTACATATTCCGTCAGTACGGTCAGAGCATGACCCGGAGTGTGAGTAAATGGCGAGACTTTGCTGTGAATACAGCAGAGGTCTCGCCTTTTCTATAGGAAAAGAAAAAGTCCTCTGTTGAAAATAAAGATCAAAAGGAGGGCTTTTTTATGTGGAATGTTTTATTACTTATTGTAGGTTTTCTGTGTCTGATCAAAGGTGCCGACTGGTTTGTAGACGGCGCGTCAAAACTGGCGGCGCGGTTTGGTATTCCGCAGCTGGTGATCGGTCTCACGATCGTGGCGATGGGAACGAGTCTGCCGGAAGCGGCAGTCAGCATCCGGGGTGCCATGAAAGGAACGGCGGGGATCGCAGTGGGGAATGCACTTGGAAGCAATATCTTTAACGTTCTGGTCATTCTCGGTGTGACGGCACTTCTCGCAGTGCTGCCGCTTCAGCGTTCGACACTTTTTATTGAGATTCCGTATATGCTGTTTGTGACGGTTGTGATCCTGCTTCTCGGTATGAGTGGTAGGAGTATCAGCCGTTTGGACGGCGCACTTCTCTGGGCGTTCTTTCTCGTGTATCTCGGCTATCTCTGGTGGCTGACAAGGAGAAATAGAGAGGAAAACGAGACAGGAGAGGAACTGTGGTCAGTGACAAAATGCCTGCTGTTTCTGGTCATTGGCGGCGCACTCATCGTGTTCGGCAGCGATCTGACGGTTGACGGTGCATGCGGGCTGGCTGAGATGGCGGGGATCAGTGAACGGGTGGTAGGCCTGACGATCGTGGCATGCGGCACGAGTCTGCCGGAACTGGTGACCTCGCTGGTGGCGGCAAAAAAGAAGCATGTGGATATCGCCATCGGAAATATCGTCGGCAGCAATATCTTTAACATTCTGTTCGTGATCGGAACGGCGGCACTCATTACACCCATTCCCTTTGCGCAGGCGTTTATTGCAGATGCGCTGATCGCTTTGACAGCTGGGATCGTGCTGTGGCTCGGCGTTGTGCGAAAACAGCAGCTGCGCCGTCCGTGTGGTATCGTGATGCTGATCGGATACGGTGTATACCTTGCCTATTTGCTTGTAGAATAATAGATATGAATAATTTTCATGCCAGACTTGCAATTTATATAGAAATGTTGTATGATAGCAAAAGTGGTAAAAATGCGAGAAAATAAACCCCGACTGCGACGATGCATGTCACTTCGCAATCGGGGTTTTTGCAAGTTTTTGAATTGAAAAATTCAAACAGTGTTATTCAGGGAGTTGAGAGTATGGATTATCATGAAATGATGGAACTGGGCGATGAGCTGGATCAGCAGTTTGATGAACTGGTGAAAAATTGTTTGATCTCCGGCGAGATCGACCAGGGGCTTTATCAAAAATACGATGTAAAAAGAGGTTTGCGTGATGCCAACGGAAAGGGCGTGCTGACCGGACTGACGGAGATCTCCGATGTGCTGGCTGTGCGCCAGGATGAAAATGGCGTCAGCCATCCCATCGATGGTGAGTTGTATTTTCAGGGCGTCAATGTGGTGGATCTGATCGGTGGAAATGCGAAGAAGCGGTTTATGTTTGAGGAAGCAACTTATCTGCTGCTCTTTGGCAAGCTGCCGAAGGAGGAGGAGCTGGAGAGCTTTATCCGGATCCTGGGCAGCCTGCGTGAGCTTTCCAGTGAGTTTGTGCGTGATGTCATCATGAAAGCGCCGCCGGCGAATCTCATGAACGCACTGCAGAAGTGTATCGTGCTGCTCTATTCTTACGATTCGGATCCGGATAATATCTCAGTGGATAATGTGCTGCGCCAGTCTCTGCAGCTGATCGCAAAGATGCCGCTGATGGCGGTTTATTCCTATTATGCCTACCGTCATTTCCGCTTGGAAAAAACATTGCTGGTGCGCCCGCCGAAAAAGGATCTGTCCACAGCAGAAAATATTTTGTATATGCTGCGTAAGGATGGCAATTTTACCGATCTGGAGGCGCGCGTTCTGGATGTGGCACTGGTGCTGCATGCAGAGCACGGCGGTGGTAACAACTCCACCTTCACCAATCATGTGGTCACATCTTCAGGCACAGATACCTATTCCGCGGTGGCAGCTTCCATGTCTTCCTTGAAGGGACCGAAGCATGGTGGTGCAAACCTGAAAGTCATGCAGATGTTTGAGGATCTGCGTGCAAACTGCAATACTTCAGATGAAGATTCGCTGACCGAGTATCTGACAGCGATCCTTGATAAAAAGGCCTTTGACGGTGCCGGTTTGATCTACGGTATGGGACATGCGGTCTACACAGATTCCGACCCGAGAGAGGTCATGCTGAAAAAATACGCAAAACTTCTGTCGCAAGCAAAGGGAATGGAGCGGGAGTTTGAGCTTTATGATACGGTGGAGCGTATCTCGGCAAACCTGATCGCTCAGCGCAGACATCTGTTTAAGCCGATCTGTGCAAATGTGGATTTTTACAGTGGATTTGTTTATACGATGCTTGGTATCCCGACGGAGCTGTTCACACCGATCTTCGCGATCGCGCGTATTTCCGGCTGGAGTGCACACCGCCTGGAGGAACTGGTAAACAAAGGAAAGATCATTCGTCCTGCATATCGCTATGTGGGTGAGCACAGAGGATATGTGCCTGTAGAAGACAGATAAAAAAGACGAGTTTGCAGTAAAACTGCAAACTCGTCTTTTAATCTGTCTCTTATACACATCTCCGAGCCCACGAGACGCTACGCTATCT
>CALZQA010000073.1 GCA_945828315.1 uncultured bacterium
TGGAGCATTTTTCTTCAAATTCAGACATGCTTCAATCTTTCAGATACCTTTCCCCAGAGTTCTTTTCAGATCAGAGACATACAACTCCTGTTACTTCTTCAAAAAACCTTTCACAAAAGGCTTCAGAACAAACTTCTTCGCTGTTACATCTTCCGTAAAATCAATTTCTGTCTGACTATCTATTTCAGAAAAAATGCCGACCCAATGTCCTTTCATATTACTGTTTTCCATATCAAACTCCCATCGTTTACATGGCTCAGAAACAGTAATCGTAAATGTAGTTGCAAATCCGTCTTTCGTATATTCAACAAACTGCTTTTCATTTATGATCTCAATTTTACTCAGATCACTTCGCCACTCATATTGATCCAACGAAGTAACTGTATCCCATACTTTTTTATATAATACGGAAATAACGCTTTCATATTTGAAATTGCCATACTCTCTCCTGTTCCTCGACAAATCATATTTTCTGATGTAGTATCATTTCTTTAGGTTGTCATCTGCCCCTTTTTACTCACTAATCCTATCTTGGGCAGATATATTTCAGAAATCAGTCATATTTCTCTGCCCAGCAAAGCAGTTTCGAATTAGTTTGGGTAGAGAAATCACAAAAAAGTATCAATTTTCTCTGCCCAAATAATCCATTTTATATTAGTTTGGGTAGATAAGTCAAAAAAACAAGCCGTTTTTCTCTACCCTAATAAACCGTTTTATGTTGAATTAGGCAGACAGAATACCAAAAATACACTCACATTAACAAATAGGGATTGGCTTACTTCTTGGTTTTATATACCACATGAGATGTAATTGCTAAAACCATAGGTACACATGCATATCCAGCATTTACTTGACCATCATTTATCAACACATGCCCAGCACCAACAAATGTCAAAATTGCAAAAATAATACTAAGAACAAATGCAATTTTCTTCATTGGCATCACCTCCTAAATTTCCGATTTATTTTATATATTTGAATTTATATTCCATTTCCGTACACAGCGCTTCCTCTGACATGTGGTATCCAGCAGGTTATTTATGCGTCGGGTTCGCGCGGATGTGCACGTTATGGTTTTTCTCTTGTGCCGCCCGCGTGATTTACCCGGTAAGCATAATAACCTGTGATACCACAGTCAGAGGAAGCGCGTCCGGGAAGCGAAATCAAAAATGCGTTTATACAAAATCAAACAAACTGATCTGATTCGTCGCCGGCAGATCCCCGAACATCCCCATATCCGCCATATTGTCAATGATCTTCTGTGACACCTTGGTGCGCTGACGGAAGTCATCCCTTGAAAGGAACGGACCGTCCTTTGCAGCTTCAACGACTGTGTCTGCCGCAGTGTCACCCATACCGTCAATCGTATTCAACGACGCCATCAGCTTGCCGTCGATGACCTGAAAATACCGGGCATCCGCACGGTAAATATCGATTGGCAGAAACTCGTAGCCACGGGCATACATTTCCTGCACGATACGCATATCGCGGTACATATCCTGCTCCACCGGAGGCAGCTTTTTATTTTCCTTCGCCGCCTCGGCACTGCGTCGTTCATAATCCTGCATGTAATAGTTCAGGCGTTCTTTTCCCATGCACATGACTTCATAGTTAAATGCCTTTGCACGGATGGAGAAAAACGCCGCATAATACGCCAAGGGATAAAATACCTTACAGTAGGCAATACGCCACGCCATCATAACGTAGGCTGCCGCATGGGCCTTCGGGAACATGTACTTGATCTTCTCACAAGACCAGATATACCAGTCCGGCACACCATGATCGATCATGTCCTTTTTCCATTCCTCCCACTTGTCGCATTTGCCCTTTGCCACCATTCCTTTTCGGACTGCCTCCATGATCTTAAAGGATTCCTCCGACTCCAGTCCCATACCGATCAAATAGGTCATGATATCATCACGGGTACAGATACAGGTGGAGATCGTCGCCTTTCCCTCCTGGATCAGTGTCTGAGCGTTGCCCAGCCATACGTCGGTTCCATGGGAAAGTCCAGCAATACGCACCAGGTCGGAAAACTCCTTCGGCTGCGTATCGATCAGCATGCCCATCGCAAAGTCTGTACCGAACTCCGGAATACCTAACGCGCCCAGCTTACAGCCATTGATATCCTCCGGCGTGATCTGAAGTGCGTTTGTATTCTGAAACAGTGACATAACACTGGCATCATCCAGCGGAATCTTCTGTGCATCGATGCCCGTCAGGTCCTCCAGCATACGGATCATCGTCGGATCATCGTGTCCGAGAATATCCAGCTTTAACAGGTTATGGTCAATGGAATGGTACTCAAAATGGGTCGTGATGGTATCCGTGGTCATATCATTTGCCGGATGCTGAATCGGGGTAAAGGAATAGATCTCATCCCCCACCGGAAGCACAACGATACCGCCCGGATGCTGTCCGGTAGTCCGGCGCACACCCACGCACCCCGCAAGAATGCGCTCGATCTCACAGCTCCGCTTGTGAACGCCGCGCTCCTCAAAATATTTTTTCACGTAACCATAAGCAGTCTTATCCGCCAGCGTTCCAATCGTTCCTGCACGGAACGTCTGTCCGGCACCGAAAATAACCTCTGTATATTTATGTGCCTTGCTCTGATAATCTCCGGAAAAGTTCAGATCGATATCCGGCTCCTTATCTCCCTTAAATCCCAGGAAGGTCTCAAACGGGATATCAAATCCGTCCTTTTCCAAAGGTTCCCCACAATTCGGGCAGTAACGGTCCGGCATATCACAGCCGCCCCGGCCGGCAAATGCCTTGACCTCCGGTGAATCGAAATCCACAAAATGACAGTTTTTACAGTAGTAATGCGGACTGAGGGGATTCACCTCCGTGATACCGGACATGGTTGCCACAAAAGAAGATCCGACCGAGCCACGAGATCCTACCAGATAACCATCCTCATTGGATTTCCACACCAGCTTCTGCGCAATGATATACATCACGGCATATCCGTTTCCGATGATAGAATTCAACTCACGCTCCAGGCGCTCCTGCACGATTGTCGGCAGATTGGGGCCGTACATTTCATGTGCCTTATTATAACAGATATCGCGCAGCATCTGATCCGAATTTTCGATGACAGGCGGACATTTATCCGGCCGCACCGGCGAGATCCGCTCGCACATATCCGAGATCTTATTCGTGTTTGTGATGACAATCTCCTCTGCCTTCTCGCTTCCAAGGTACTGAAATTCCTCCAACATCTCCTCGGTAGTGCGAAGGAAAAGCGGTGCCTGTTCATCCGCGTCGGAAAATCCCTTTCCAGCCATGATGATCCGGCGATACACTTCATCCTCCGGATTCAAAAAATGTACGTCACAGGTTGCAACGACCAGCTTGTGAAAGTCCTCTCCCAGCTGTACGATCTGACGGTTTAATTCCTGAATATCCTCCACCGAATTCATCGGATTTTTCGGATCCCGCAGCATAAACGCATTGTTTCCCACCGGCTGGATCTCCAGATAGTCGTAAAACTCCACCAGTCTCGCAATCTCCTGCGCTGGTCTTCCGTTTAGCAGTGCCTGATATAGTTCACCTGCCTCACAGGCAGAACCAAGGATCAGACCTTCCCTGTATTTAATCAACTCGCTCTTTGGAATACGCGGGCGTTTATGATAATAAGTAAGATGTGAGAGTGAAACCAGACGGTAAAGGTTCACACGCCCGATATCGTTTTTCGCCAGAATGATCGCATGATAAGTAGACATTTTCTGAATTGCCTCGGCAGAGGGGATACCTTGCTCATTCAATTCATCCAATGTATGGATCCGCCGGCTCTCCAGCATCTCGATAAATTTTACAAAGATCTCTGCTGTACACGCCGCGTCGTCTACCGCGCGGTGATGGTTTTCCAGAGATACTCCCACCGCCTTTGCCACGGTGTCCAGTTTATACCGGTTCAGCTGCGGCAGCAGAAACCGCGCCATCGCCACCGTATCCGCCACCGTAAAGTCACAGTTCAGATGTAGGTCCTCACAGTTTTTCTGAATGAAGCTCATGTCAAATTCCGCATTGTGTGCCACCATCACGCAGTCCTTGCAGAATTCCATAAACTCCGGCAGGATCTCTTCGATCAGCGGCGCATCGATGACCATGTCATCACGGATACCGGTCAATTCCTCGATATCAAAGGGGATGGGGATCTGAGGGTTCACAAAAGAGGAAAAGCGCTCCGTGATCTTTCCCTGCTGCACCTTTACCGCACCGATCTCAATGATCTTGTTTTTCTTCGGGCTGAATCCCGTCGTCTCCAGGTCAAAAACGACAAAGTCCGCCTGAAAATCCTGCCCCCTCGGATTTTTCACAATGTGCTTGGTGTCATCTACCAGATATGCTTCCACACCATAGATGACTTTAAAATCAGATCCCTTTGGAATCGCGTGGTTCGCCACCGGAAATGCCTGTACCGCACCGTGATCCGTGATTGCAATACTCTTATGCCCGAAGGCGATTGCCTGGGCAATGATATCCCCCACGTCGGAAACACCGTCCATATCACTCATCTTCGTGTGACAGTGCAGCTCCACGCGCTTGTGCACGGAGTGGTCCACTCGTTTTGTTGTAAAATCCCCGATCTTTTTAATACCCACAACGGAGCCTACGGTCAGCTCATGATCAAAGTGATCCAGTGTCGCTACGCCCTTGATCTTGACAAATGTTCCTTTTGACAGAGAATTCTTTAATTCATTCAGATCTTCATTTCGCGTAAAGATCTTGATGACCATCGTATCCGTAAAATCTGTCACAGTCAGAAAGAGGATCGTCTTTTCACCGCGGATCTCACGTTCATCCGTGGCCACGATCTTTCCTCTGATGACCACATCTCCGATCTCGCCCTGAATCTGAACGATCGGAATTTCTTCCTCCTCAAAATCCCGTCCGTAAAGCACATCGGGATTGTCGGATTTTTTGCGGGTAAATCCACCGCCAAAACCACCCTTTCCATGAGAAAAATTTCCGGAGAAATTCTTTTTTGACGGTGGCATGGGACGTTCCTTTTTTGCCGCAGGCACAGCCTGTGTGCCACTCTCTGGCGGCACAGTCTGCTTTTTTTCTTCTGGTTTTGTCTGTTCTGTGTCCGACGACACATCGTCCATCACCATCAAGCTTCCATCCTCGCGCTCCGTCTTTGCACCAAAAGAAGAATTCGCCACAATGCGATGGATCTCCAGCTCCATCCGCTTGTCCGAATCCTCCTTATACTTGCTTTCCTGCATCTGCTCATATTGAATATCCACAATGAGCTTCAACCCACAGCGATCACAAAATATCTTCTCTAAAATGTCCACCAGTTCCTCGCCGCGCTCCAATGCGAGCACACTCTTTGGCATATGGAGAAGCAGATGCTCCTCGTCTGTAAATTCCAGTGTTGCGGAACGGTACAGATTGTATAAAAGGGCAGAATACTCCCGTAATTCCATGCGGATGCTGTCCTCATACACTGCCAGCAGCTTTTTTGCCGTATACTGCGCAGAAAGCTGGTACCGTTCGCGTATCTTGATCTTCAGATCCTTTCCGTGAAAGATCTGCTGACAGATATCGCGCTCCAGCTGAAATATATATTTTTTGGGAATCAATCTTGCGCTGAACAGATAGATCCGATAGACATCTTTTGCCTGATTTGTGCTGACCTTCTCAACCTCTACCTCACCCAGCAGCTGACGGATCTCTGACGGTACATCCAACGTCGGAAAAACATCGAAAAATGCCTTTGCCATTTTTATTTACTCACCCCAATGCTCCAGTTCCTCTCGTAATGCGTCAAGCAGCTCCTCTTCGGGAACCTTTTTGATCACCTCACCGTGCTTGATGAGCAGCCCCTCTCCGATACCACCTGCCACGCCAAGATCTGCTTCACGAGCCTCGCCGGGACCGTTTACCACGCAGCCCATAACTGCCACCTTGATGTCAAGCGGATACTGCTCCACCAGATTTTCCACTTTTCCTGCCAGTGAGATCAGATCGATCTGAGTTCGTCCACAGGTCGGGCAGGAAACGACCTCGATCCCTCCGGTGCGCAGTCCCAGAGTCTTTAATATAAGCTTTGCGGATTTGATCTCCTCAATCGGTGCTCCGGTCAGTGAAACACGGATCGTATCTCCGATCCCCTGTCCGAGGATCAGTCCGAGACCTACCGCAGACTTAATGTTTCCTCTTATAATCGTTCCGGCTTCCGTGATCCCCACATGCAGCGGATGATCCGTCTGTGACGCGATCAGCTCGTGCGCACGCACACACATCATGACGTCCGAGGATTTGATGCTGATGACCAGATTGTCATAGCCCATATCCTCTATCAGCTTTACCTTGTCCAGCGCACTCTCTACCAATCCCTCTGCAGTCACACCACCGTACTTTTCCAGAAGGGGCTTTTCAAGTGAGCCGCTGTTGACTCCGACACGGATCGGGATATTCCGCTCCTTTGCGCAATCCACAACTGCACGCACGCGGTCAACGCTTCCGATATTGCCTGGATTGATGCGGATCTTATCCGCGCCATTTTCCATAGCGGCAATTGCCAGCTTATAGTCAAAATGAATATCCGCAACCAGTGGAATGCTGATCTGTTTTTTGATCTCTGCCAGTGCTTTTGCTGCCTCCATATCAGGGACAGCACACCGGATGATCTCACAGCCCGCCTTTGCCAGTTCCGTGATCTGTGCAACAGTCGCTTCCACATCCTGTGTTTTTGTATTTGTCATTGATTGGATCAGGATCGGATTTCCTCCGCCAATGATGCGGTCCCCGATCTGAACCGTCTTCGTTTTATTTCTCATTTGATCTCCCATTTCACTCTCACCTCATATAGACTGCTCATCATGCACTCCGGGACCCGTCATCTACTACATAAACAACTTCCGGATATCGTTTCCCATGATCACAACCATAAGTATCATAAGTGCGATCAGTCCAACATAATGTACCATACCCTCTTTTTGCGGATCGATCCGCTTTCCCCGGATCGCCTCAATGATAAAAAATACAAGGCGCCCGCCATCCAGTGCAGGAAGCGGCAGCAGATTCATGACGCCCAGGTTTGCTGATAACAGAATGGCCATATTGATCATATTGATAAACACGTAGAAAAAGCCGTCGGGACGACTTGCTGTATAGGTATCCCCGATTGTTTTCACAATACCGACGGGACCTGAGAGATCATTCATGTTCAACTGACCGGTCACAAGCTTTCCAAGGCTTTGAAGCGTTGTAGTGATCCAATATTTCACTTCATAAAAGCTGTATTGCATCACTCGAAGCGGTCCGCTTTTTTGTCTGCCGTAGCTTCCTTGAAAACCAAACAGGTAACGTCCGCTTTCCTCATCATAGCGCGGCGTAATAGAACCGGCATATTTCTCACCATCATGCTCCCATAAAACATCCGTTCTTTCTCCGTTGTGAAAATATGTGTACACACTGATCTCGCGGTAAAAATGAATGTTTTTATTTCCCAGTTTCAAAATCGTATCTCCGTCCTGAATACCTGCCTCTGCCGCCGGAGAACCGTCTTCCACCTGATAGATCGTCGGATAGTCAATGCCGACCGAACCGAGGATCACTAACGAAAGGACCCATGCAAGGATGAAATTAAAGAACGGACCAGCAAACACGATAGAAAAACGCTGCCAGACACCCTTTTTCCCGAATGCGCGGCTGGAATCACTGTCCTCGTCTTCTCCTTCCATCATACAGGCACCTCCAAAGGGAAACAGCTTTAATGAATAAAAGGTCTCACCCTTATGAAAACCGATAATGGTCGGTCCAAGTCCCAGACAAAACTCATTGACCTGCACACCGTTGAGCTTTGCCAGCAAAAAATGTCCAAGCTCATGAAATAAAATAATCAAACTAAATAAAATAATTGCAATTACAATATTCAAATTACCACCTGCTCTCTATGACTGCTCATCTGTGATCACGCGAATAAACGGATTCGATCCGCTCTTTTACCTGCGCCTCTGTCTCAAGGATCTCCTCCAGCTTCGGTTCCCCGATAAATGCACAATTTTTCATACAATCCTCAATGATCTCCGTAATCTCCAGATAGGAAATCTTCTTCTTTAAAAACAATGCCACAGCCGCTTCATTTGCCGCATTGAAAATGGTCGGAACATTGCCGCCTGCACGCATCGCGTCATAGGCCAGCGACAACCCACGAAAGGTCTTCAGATCCGGTTTTTCGAATGTTATGGAACCCAGTGTCGCAAAATCCAGACGCTTACCACCCAGCGGTCTTCGCTTCGGGTAATAGAGCGCATACTGGATTGGCAGACGCATGTCAGGTGTACCGAGTTGTGCAATGATGCTGCCATCCTCATACTGTACCATGGAGTGGATCACACTCTGGGGCTGCACAACCACCTCAATCTGATCCAGTTCCACGCCGAAAAGCCACTTTGCCTCCATGACCTCCAGACCCTTATTGACTAGTGTGGAGGAATCAACTGTGATCTTTTTCCCCATTGACCAGTTCGGGTGCTTCAGTGCATCCTCCAGTGTTACATTTGCCAGTTCTTCCAGCGTCTTTCCACGGAATGGTCCGCCGGAAGCGGTCAGCAGTATCTTATCTATCTTATTGGCACGCTCGCCGTTTAATGCCTGAAAGATTGCTGAATGTTCGCTGTCCACCGGAAGGATCTGCACATCGTATTCCTTCGCCATCGGCATGATCAGATGCCCGGCAGTTACAAGTGTCTCCTTATTGGCCAGAGCAATATTTTTGCCGGACTGGATGGCCGCCACAGTCGGACGCAGTCCAAGCATCCCGACGATCGCCGTCACCAGGATCTCGCTGTCAGCATCCGCAGCGATCTCCATCAGCCCCTCCATACCATAATGAACCTTTACCCCCAGGTCAGCAACGCGTGTCTTCAGATCCAGCGCGTCCTTTTCCTCCCAGAGCGCCACATTTTTTGGCAGAAATTCACGGATCTGCTGTTCGAACAGATCTATATTGTGCCCCGCAGCCATAGCAGTCACCTGCAGATCTCCCTGCGCGCGCACGATATCCAGTGTCTGTGTACCGATAGAACCGGTAGAACCAAGTATAGCTATTTTTTTCATTTTAATATTCCTTCTTGTTCACACGAAACCGTTACATGAAATAATAAGCAAGAAAATAGATCACCGGTGCCGTAAAAATAACAGAATCAAACCGGTCAAGGACACCACCGTGTCCGGGGATCAGTTTTCCGTAATCCTTCACATCATAATTTCGCTTGATCGCAGATGCCGTCAGATCTCCCACCATAGAGATCAAAGCTCCTGCCGCACTGATCAGTGTCAGTACACATACCTGTATGTGTGTGATATCCATGTTCACCGCAAAAATACGTGCGTAAATATAAGTCAGCAGCATCGTACCTGCTACGCCGCCAACAGCGCCCTCCACGGATTTTTTCGGTGAGAGAACAGGCGACATCTTGTGTCTTCCGATTAGCTTGCCAACACAATATGCACATGTGTCGCAGCCCCAGGAAGAGATAAAGATCAGCCACACAGTATATGTACCATTCGGAAGCATACGGGTCTGATACAGAAACGAAAACATGACTCCCACATAGAGAACACCAAATATCGCCTGCATGATCTGACTGCTGTGAAACTTTGGATATTTCTGTACCATGATAAACAAAAATACCATCATGACGATCATCAGATAAACCAGCCAATTGATAGGCATATCAAATACTGTCGCTGCCGCCAGCAACAGATAATAGATGACGGTCAGCGCATATCCGGTCCCCCCCAGCTGCGTCTTATGGATCTGAAAGACCCGGTAAAGCTCCATCAGTCCGATCAGTGACAGGGCAAGTGAAACTCCCCACAGCAGCCAACCACCGCTGATGAGAAATATGAGTGCCAGAATCACAAGTACGATTCCGCTGATCAATCTTGTACGAAACATAATTATTCCTCCTTGATGCCCCCATATCTACGATCGCGATTCTCATAAGCATCGATCGCTTTTTTCAGCTCCTGTTCATCAAACTCCGGCCATGGAACATTTGTAAAATAGAACTCACTGTAGGCAAGCTGCCACAACAGATAGTTGGACAGCCTCTGCTCTCCGCTGGTGCGAATGAGCAGGTCCGGATCCGGCAGCTCCTTTGTGTCGAGATAACTGTCAAAAACCGCTTCCGTAAGTTCCTCCAGCTGCAGTGTACCTGTCTTCACATCTGTGCATACATTCCGCATCGCCCGCAACATCTCGTCACGGCTGCCGTAATTGATGGCGATTGTCAGATTCAGATCCTCATACACAGAGGAGACCCGCTCTGCCTCTATGATCTGCTGCTGGAACTTTGGTTCCAAGCGGCTGATATCTCCGATCACGCGAATATGCATTTTATTTTCATGGGCCGTCTGCACGCACTTATCCAGATAGCCGGACAAAAGCTTCATCAGAGCCTTTACTTCCGAGTCGGGTCTGCTCCAGTTTTCTGTTGAAAAAGCATAGAGTGTCAGATATTTCACACCGAGCTTTTTCGCTGCAAGGCAGATATTTTCCACATTTTTGGCCCCTGCCGTATGTCCGGCATTCCGGGGAAGACCTTTCTTTTTTGCCCATCTTCCGTTGCCGTCCATAATGATCGCAATATGCTGCGGAACACTCATCACATATTCCTCCTTTAAAAAATGAGGCACTGCATAAGCATGCCCCACTTTTTGTTTATTTTATACGGTAAGGATCTCTTTTGTCTTTTCCTCAACTGCTTTGTCTACATTTGCAATATACTTGTCCGTAAGCTTCTGCAGTGACTCCTCAAGGTCTTTGATCTCATCCTCAGAGATGTCCTCACTCTTAGAGAGCTTCTTAAATGCATCATTCCCATCGCGGCGAATGTTTCGGATCGCAACTTTCGCATTCTCACCCTTCTTCTTTACATCTTTTGCCAGTTCCTTACGACGCTCCTCAGTCAGCTCCGGGAACACAAGACGGATCACTTTTCCGTCATTTGTAGGATTAATGCCCAGATCTGAAGTCATGATCGCTTTTTCGATCGTCTTAACCATAGATGCCTCCCAGGGCTGGATCTGGATCATGCGGGGCTCCGGTACATTTACATTCGCAACCTGCTGGATCGGTGTCGGTGTGCCGTAATAATCCACACGCAGCTTATCAAGCACATGGGGATTTGCGCGGCCTGCACGGATTCCGCCGTACTCCTCAGCCAGATTGTTCATGGTCTTTTGCATTTTTTCCTCATAAATGTTTAATCTCTCATCCATAGCAATTACCCTCCTGATTATTACACGGTAACGATCGTACCGTTGAATTTGCCGTTCACTGCATTTACAATACTATTTTCTTCATTCAGCGCAAATACATACATCGGCATATGGTTTTCCATACACATCACAGATGCAGTCATATCTACCACTGCAAGCTTCTTCTCGATAACCTCCTCAATAGAGATGGTATCGTACTTCTTTGCATTCGGATTCATCTTCGGATCACTGTCGTACACACCATCAATGGCCTTAGCCAGATAAATGCCGTCAGCCTCAATCTCGATCGCGCGCAACGTCGTTCCGGTATCGGTAGAAAAATACGGATGACCGGTACCGCCTGCGAAAAAGACTACCATTCCCTTTGCAAAATATTTGTTTGCACGATCCTTCGAGAACAGCTTCGTAAAACTGCCGCACTCAAAAGGCGTGAGCACATTGGTCATCATGCCTTCTGATCGAAAGATCTCAGAAACATAAATACAATTCATCACAGTTGCCAGCATACCGATCTGATCCGCTTTGGTACGATCGATCGTATTACTGGTACGACCACGCCAGAAATTACCGCCTCCGATCACAATGCCGACCTCCACGCCTGCATCCACGATCTGCTTTACCTGCTTTGCAACACCTACGACAGTTGCCTCATCAAATCCAAAGCCCTTGTTGCCGGAAATTGCTTCTCCACTCAGTTTTAAAAGGATTCGCTTCATATGGTTTAATCTCCCTGCCAATCTGTTTGATAGTTGGTTTCTTCTGTTTACTTACTCTTTGCGAAAAGGCTCTCAACATCCACATCAGAATAGCACTGTGAGCAGAAGCCCTCGATAACAGCGCCGTTGTTGATCTGAACGGAGCGGGACTTAATATTGCCCATGATAACTGCGGATGTATCTACGACTACAGGTCCCTGTACATCAATGTCACCCTTAACTGCACCTGCGATAACGGCAGATGTAGCGGTGATGTTTCCGATGATCACAGATCCAAGACCAACCTTCACCGTACCGGAGCTGACAACCTCTCCTTCAATATGAGCTGCATCTGCAAAAAACTCAGATGATGCACTGTTTCCGACAACAGCACCGATGACGGTCAGCTTACCGTTACACTTAATGTCACCTTCGATCTTTCCTTCAATCTCGAACGAACCGGTCGTCTCCATATTACCCTTAATACTGGTACCTGCGGTGATAACAGAAACCTCGTCGGTCACTTCGCTGTTTGCTGCAGTTGCAGTGGTCTCTGCTACTACTTCAGCAGCTGCCTCAGCTGCTGTTACTGTTGTATCCATTGTATCCATTGATTTTTCCTCCTTCATGGTATCTTTTCTATATGTATTTTGAAGTTCAGCTTCCATCTGCGCATCGATCTGTGCGTAAACATCAGGCTCAGCTGCCTCAGGTTTAAGTACTGCCTCCCGTTCGGGCTCCGCCTGTGCCTCAGGTTCTGCCTTAGCTATAGTTTCGGGTTCAGTCTCTACCTTAACTTCAGATTCCGCCTCAGGTTCAGGTTCTGCTTCAGCTTCCACTTGTGTCTCCTGCTCTTTCTCATTTTCAGCAGATTCAGCAAATAAAACAGCTGACTCCTCTGCGACAGTCTCTTTCTGAACCGGCTCTTGTAAGATTTCCGGTTCTTCATGCTCCTCCTGAGCATCCTGTTCTACCTCATCCAACGGACGAAGCTCAGGTTCAGGCTGCACCGCTGCAGACGGTTTCTGACTTGATTTCTTCTCCACCTGCTCAAGCAACCCGTCCAGCTTGGATAATTCCTGCTCGACATCCAGCTCATTATCCAGTGTATTTACCTGAATCTCATCTTCTTCGGTAAAATCATCGCCGGGCAACAGCTCATTCAGTGCCTGAGAAAAATCATCCTTAAAGTCCTTGAAAAATCCCATATTTATCCTCCGTATCGATTTTGTTTTCTGCTAGCTGAGATTGTGATGGATCACCGGCGAATCCGCAGTGATCGGCAGAATATCTGCGTCCATTGCCTCAAGCTCCTGCAGTATTTTTTCTAATGCTTCCACGGTAGAATCCTTTTCCGCTGCATCATGCATCAAAACAACAGAATACTTGTATTTCACAACGTCTGTCATCACATTCTGCACCAGTTCATCCGCGGTATATATCTGAGAAGTTGCATCCCCACATACAACATTCCAGTCATAATAGGTCATTCCCTGTTTGCCCAGATAATCAATAAACTCATTCATATCCGTGTTGCTCACCTGATTGGAGCTGCCGCCCGGGAAGCGGTAAAACTGACATTTAACACCTGTCGTATCCTCCAAAAAGTCATACAGCTTTGTAAAATCTGCTGAAAAATTGTCCACAGACTCATAGATCGTGCTATATTTATGCGAATAGGAATGCATGCCCAGCGTGTGACCTTCCGAAACGATCTGCTCGTACCACTGTTTCGCCTCGTCACCCTCTTTACCTGTGACAAAAAAGGTAGCCTTGACGCCATGCTCCTTCAGAATATTA
>CALZQA010000074.1 GCA_945828315.1 uncultured bacterium
TACACACTGCATATCGTCGGCAGCGTCAGATGTGTATAAGAGACAGACATCACTTCACTGGATGAGGGACTGGAGACCTTCAAAGCACTCGGCTCCGAGATCCGCCTCCAGATCTTAAACATTCTTCTGGAAAATGACCAGATGAGCATGAACCAGCTCGCAAGTGAGCTGAACATCAGCAACGGTGCACTCACGGGGCATATCAAAAAGCTTGAGGAATGCGGCCTCATCAGCACTTCGAACGAATCCGCAGGACATGGCAATCAGAAAATGTGTTCCATCATCCAGGATCGTATCATTGTCGATATCGAAAAGCCAATCGATTACACAAATGTATTTAACACACAGATCCGTGTCGGTCAGTTCTCTTCTTATGATGTCTGCCCGACCTGCGGCGTTGCAACGAGCGAATCCGTGATCGGTGAGATGGATGATGTCCGCTATTTCGACCACCCGGATCGTTTTAATGCGGATCTGATGTGGTTTACAAAGGGTTATGTGGAATATGCCATTCCCAATCTGATCCCGGTACAGCAAAAGATCTCCCAGATCTCTATTTCCATGGAGATCGGTTCCGAGGCTCCCGGCAGTGCCAACAACTGGCCTTCGGACATCAGCTTTTACATCAATGACACACGCCTCGGTTATTGGACTTCGCCCGGTGATTTCGGCGATGTGCGCGGTATCTTCACACCGGAGTGGTGGCCCAGCAATTGTAATCAGTACGGTCTGTTGAAGCTGCTGACCATCAACAAAAAAGGTACTTACATCGACGGTATGAAGATCTCGGATGTCACGATCAACATGCTGCATTTGGATTATACCAGCAGTATCCGCTTCCGTCTGGCTGTGGAGGAGGATTCTACGCATGTCGGCGGTCTGACGCTCTACGGAAAGACGTTCGGGAATTATGCGCAGGATATTCAGGTGGGCATTAATTATATGCCCATCGAGTCCGCGCAGGCTGACACGAAATCCTAAAATATTTTATAAAAAGCCAAAAATGTCAAACAAAAATAAAAGAGAAGGTGTATCTGCTACTCGATTGCCCTTACCCTCGTCAGGCTCGGCCGGGCAAAATCGCATCAGATACACCTTCTCTTTCTTTTATTCACGTTCTATATTTCTTACCACTTCTTTTTTGGGCAATGTGACACCTTCGCCACAGCCCGCAGCTCCACATAGCATCCGCAGGCGCCGCAGGTTCCGGCGAGGAGTTTGTCGCACTGTTGACAGACGGATAGTCTGCGCTCATACTCCTCCTCCGGTACCCGGTCTGCCTGTTTGATCGCATCGCGATATTTTTCGATCATTTCCAGTTCCGCCTGTTTGGACGCGTCCGAACCGATCAGTTCACGCAGCAGGCATCTGGTGCAAATTCGCTGTTCCATCTCAGTTTCTGCTTTCTGTCATCATTTCGTGGCACAGTGTCCGCTAATCCTCTGCTCTAATCATAAGAAAATACCGGTCTTCCGTCCTTCCAGCCAAACTTCATAAGCATCGCATGACGGTTGGGATTGTATAGCGGATTTCCGACGATCTCCGCTTCCGTTCTGGCGTGATAAACCAGAATGTCATCGCCATTCTCATCTGTTGTAAAGGAATTATGTCCCGGTCCGTAGACAACATGTTCTTCGCTGGTAGAAAGCACCGGATAGCGCTCTTTTTTCCATGACAATGGATCCAGCAGATCACTGTCCGCATCCGCCGTCAGCATTCCCATACAATAGTGAATGCCGGTATCGCTTGCGGAATAGGTCACGAAAACCTTGCCATTCCGTTGAATGACCGCCGGTCCTTCGTTTACCCAGAAGCCATAGCGCTCCCAGTCATAGTCGGGCGTGGTGAGCATCACCTGCACCGTGTCCAGCGTATATCCGTTTTTCATGCGGGCGATATACAGGTTGGAGATCTGTCTGCCGACACCGACCTTTTCCGCCCAGATATAATACCAGCTGCCATTTACCTCGAAAACAGTCCCATCCAGTGAGAACGCCTCAAAGGAGAACTCATCCTCTTCTGCGCGTGTCATTTTTCCCTTTTCGATCCACGGATCACGCATGGGATCCTGTCCTTGGCACTCCAGCACATACGGACGAAGCGCCCAGATGTCGTCCACATCCGAACCGGCATAGTA
Organism: uncultured bacterium; assembly: GCA_945828315.1. GTDB lineage: Bacteria > Bacillota > Clostridia > Lachnospirales > Lachnospiraceae > W0P33-017. The sequence continues at coordinate 2,138 of CALZQA010000074.1, forward strand.
AATGTACCATTTTCCGAACAGATAATGCAGCTCCGGCGCCCAGATATGCAGGCTCTGCGGTCCGCTCTCATGCTTGTGCCACACCTCAAGCTCCGGCGCATCTGACAGTCCAGCCAGCGAGTCGCTGCTGCGCAGAACGATCCGGTCATACTCCGGAACCGAAGCCGTAAAATAATAGGTGCCGTCTGTGTGTCTGTATACATAGGGATCCGCGCGCTGCAGGATCCACGGTTTGTTAAATGTCAGTTTATTGTCCATAGCTTACTCCCCATACACTCTTGTTGGAACCAACTGCAGAGAAAGTCATCACATCCGTGCCTGCCTCGTCCTTCATTTGGCAGAACACACCCTTATACTCCTCTCCATCAATGGTAATGTTCATGTAATAAGTGCCGTCCTTTGCCTCCCAGGTACCCTCTGACTCTCTGCCGACAACCGTACCGTCCGCATTCAGGTAAAGGATCACCGGATTGGCGATTTCACTGCTGATATCCGTACCCTGATTGGTCACGAAATATCTGCCCACGATCTCAGACTGCTCATAGCCGCTCTCGCTGACTGTCTCTCCCTGTGTCTGGTAAGGCAGCTCGCAGGGCCAACCCTCCTCGTTGACGATCATCTGATGTACCCGGGGTGAATGTCCTTCACCGCCGTCGTTAAAACGAGTATGGTAGACGAGATACATCTTTCCGTCGTCATCGATCAGCGCAGAGTTATGTCCGGTTGCCATATATGCCTTGTTCAGGGAAGGCAGCTTGTAATTTCCGGTCAGTTTTAGTCCGAACAACTGATGGTCATCCTTGATCGTCGGATATGCACCGTTCATATCCACATAATCTCCGTCCACGGTCTCCGAACGGAACACGCGCACCTGATAACCGCCTGCGCTGGTCAGCACGCCATAGGATACAAACAGATAATAGTAGCCGTCTTTTTCATCATATAATATGTAAGGTCCCTCGATGGATTTATGTCCGCCACCCAGCAACCGTTTGCCGTAATAGGCATCCACATTGTTGTCAGGATCTGCCTCAGGGTGAATGACCAGTCCGGTTTCCGGATCCAGCTCCAGCAGATAAATACCGCCGCTCCAGGAACCGTATACCATCCACATTCTGCCGTCCTCATCATAGAAAACGCTGGGATCGATGGCATTGGGATACTCATCCACATTGTAGCCGTTATTTCTCACGTAATGCTTCAGCGCATATTCCTCGTCCACATAGTCAAGCACGTTTGTCCCCTTGATCGTCTCCTTATCGAAGCCCGAATAGATCAGCGCGCCCTGCCATTCGTAAGGACCTTCGATCGTCTCAGAAATGCCATAGCAGAGGTTTGAAGCATTCCAGGTGGAACTTGTGCAGTAGTACATATAATAGAGACCTGTCGCCTTGTTATAGATCACATCCGGCGCCCATACATGTGTCGCCTTGTCATCCGTCTGAATGAGACTGGTCTTGTCACCGGCATAGGCAAAGGCCTCCTCCCGCACATCGTAGATCTGTCCGTAGACCGGATTGCTGGTGGTATAGCCGTCTGCAATACTCTCCCAGCTCATCAGGTCGTCACATTTTGCCGCCGACATGTGCGAGCCAAAAATATAATAGGTATCGCCGTCCTTCACGATGGAAGGGTCATGTACAGATACCCCGGAGGATACATCTCCGGTGGCGATACCGTCATAGGTCATCTTAAAATGATAATCGGTTGTCTGTGTTTCCGTAGTTGCAGCCTCCTCAGTACTTTCCGGCTCTTTTTCCGCTTCCGGCTGCACGCTGCCACAGGCGAATGTACCTGCTGCCGTCGCAGCCACCAATACACAGGAAACGATTCTTTTCCTGTTGATACTCGTTTTCATGAAAAAACCTCCTGTTTTTTGATTTTGATTCGCCCAGCAATACTTATCATCAATATACCAGAAAACAGGAGGTAATACAATATTCATTTTACTTTTTCTTAAAATATTTTACTATTTACCAAAAAAGTGCAGCTGTCCACATCCGATCCGTCCGACAGACTCAGCACACCGTCCTTCAGCGTGAGGTACTGTCCGGAAAACTTCACGCTCTCGAAAGACACGCCGTCCTTGTCACCAAGCCCGGTCATGCTACGAAAGGTCTGAGCCGTGGCAAAGGATTCAGAACCGTCAATATCCTGAGAGAGGACTACCGAGCCGTCCTTTTTCGCAGTCACATACAATCCGGACTTATTTTCAGACTGTATGGAGACATACGCCTCGTTTTCCGGATCCGCCTTTCCCTTCATCAGTACCCACTGGCCGTCTGTCGGCAGATCGCCGATGCCGCTTCCCAGCGCCACTTTCCGCATGGGATAATCCGCATCTGCAGGCGAATTGACAAAGCCCTCGTGCTCGATCCGTGTGCCGTCCGCCAATGCCAGTTCCGTCACAGTGCCGGAAAGTCCTGCTGTGGTTTCCTCGAAATAGTCAATGCTGCCGTCTTCATTGAAATGAAGTTCCGTGATGCAGGCACTGCGGCGGTAACCGTTGCCGCCGGGCAGCGAGCCATTGTGATAGACAAAATACGTCTTTCCCTTGAAATCAAATACCGCCATGTGGTTCGTGTTGGAGGTGGAAGTCGGATACATGATCACATTTCCAAACCGCCACGCTCCGTCTGCCAGATCGTCTGTCCTCGCATATGCCATGGACTCCCGCCAGCCATGGGCATAAAACAGGTAATAGTCGCCGTAATGATCGCCGTTTTCATCCGATCTGCGGTAGAGCCACGGCGCTTCCGTGTAGTTTTCCAGCCCCTTCTGCTGATACATGATGTCCGCATCTTCGAAGGAAGTGCCGCTGGTGATCTTGCCATCTCCGTTCATGTCCTTCACGGAGATCATATCCTCATTCAGCTCACAGACGAAAAACATGCCATTTCCCCACGCCAGATAACGGTGTTCCTCTCCGCTTTCATCCGTCTCCACCCAGACAGTGGGATCGATGTCGTTGAAAGTGGACAGTTGCGGCTTCGTGACCGAGCCTCGCACCAGTGGCTCACCGATGTCCGTAAAGGTTCCGGTCGGGCTGTCAGATACTGCTACGCCGATGGACTGTTTGCCGGTCTTATCCCAGCTGCAGTAATACAGATAATAGTGATCTTTGTATTTTGCCACCTGACTCGCCCAGGCTGCCGTGTCATCCTTTGCCCATTCCACGGTATCCATCGTCATCACCGTTCCTTCCGGTTTCCAGTTGACGAGATCTGTGGAAGAATAGCACAGATATTCCGGGATCACATAGATGGCATTTTCCACCTGCTCATCAGTGGATGCGTCATGTCCGGTATACAGATAGACCGTATCTCCGTCCACCAGTACCGACGGATCTCCTCCGTAAATATAATCTCCGGTTTCACTGTCTCCCACCAGCGGGTTTGCACCCGGTGTCTTCTTTAGTGCGATCTCCTGCGGTTCACTCGTCCCACAGGCCATAAGCGCCAGTGCTACTGTAAGCATCAGCAATACAGTCAGGTATTTTTTATTACATTTTTTTGTTTGCATATGTCTTCTCCTGATTTTTCTTTTTGGCACATGCAACTTTCAATCTCATTGTCTTTATCCTACGACTTGTATACATTTGAAGACAAGTTGTTTTTTCTTCGTTATAGTAACTGTACGAACATGAATTATCAATTTTGACCATATAATACTCCGGTACCGGGTTAATTTTTGTTGCTATTTTTTTTTGCGACTTATTGTTTTCAAAAATCGCATGTGCTAATATATCAATATTGTTGGGAATTTTGAAAGATCAGGCTGCTGTTCCGGTACCGGACAGCTGTGGTTTCAGCAAGTGAGGGGCATCATGAAAGGAAAGAATTTAAAAGATTTTATTTATAAATACCGCTATCTTTTGCTACAGGCATACTGGCTCATCTATCTGCCTTGGTTTGCCTATCTGGAAAATCACGTCACCAAACATTTTCATGTGATACACATGGAGCTGGATGACGCTATCCCGTTTGTTTCCGCTTTCTGCATTCCGTACTTTTTATGGTTCGGATATGTGGCGATCGCATTTTGCTATACCTATCTTCATGACAAACAGGAATACTTGCGAACATGCGCATTTTTATTTATGGGCATGACCATTTTCCTCATCGTATCTACCGTGTACCCGAACGGACACTACATGCGCAGCAATGTCGTACTTGGCAGCGGTGTCTTCGATCAGATCGTCCGCTGGCTGTGGTCAACGGATACAGCCACCAATCTGTTTCCGAGTATCCACGTGTTCAACTCCATCGGCGCGCATATCGCGCTGACCCGAAGCGAGAATCTCCGCGACAACAAGCTGGTCAAATACGGTTCCTTCACCTTGATGTGCAGCATCATCCTGGCAACTGTATTCATCAAACAGCACTCCGTCTTCGACGTGATGACCGCTCTGCTCATGGCACTGGTGCTCTACCCCGTCGCCTACGGCAAAGCGCCGGAAAATGCGATGGAACGCTTCCGCAATTACATGCAGTCCAGACGGCTCCGCAGAAAATATAAAGATGTACAGTGGTAAAAATATTTATATAGTCAAAAAGAACACCGACGACCGGTGTTCTTTTTTTGTTCTGTTATTTCATTGTGATATCCGCGTATTCTGCATTTGCTGCCTTCAGTAAATCCGCCGGAGCCAGTTCGATCTGGGATCCGATCCTGCCGCCACTGACAATAATCGTCTCCAGCGCTTCGGCTGAAGCATCCACTCGGGTCACATACTGCTTTTTCATGCCGATCGCTGTACAGCCACCGCGGATATATCCCGTGATCTGATTGATTTCCTTGACGTGGATCATTGTCACGGATTTTTCTCCAACGGAACGCGCCGCCGCCTTCAGATCCAGCTCCGCCTCAATGGGGATGACGAACACGAAATAGTTTTTGCTGGCTCCCACAGTCACCAGTGTCTTATATACCTTTTCATGGGGCAGCCCCAGCATGTCCGCGATCTGGATGCCGTCCTCAAACTCCTTGCACTCATAGGTCAGATGCGTAAACGGAATCTTCATCCGCTCTAAGATACGCATCGCATTTGTCTTTACTTCTTTTTGTTTTGCCATTGCTTTTTACCTCTTTTTTATCTCACTTACATAGATACTTTTCTGTGTATTCCCGACATGCCATTTCGAGTAGTTGAAATGCACAACTATTTTTTAACAACTGCAAATCTGTCCCCTCCAGAACCTTTTGATATGTCTTTTTTGCCTGCTTCTGAATATTTCCGATGCCTATGCTCTTCTTTAAATATCGGTATTCTTTATCTAAAAGTGTTTTATATTCCTCCGGGAAGCTCATATCTTTAAAATTGACAGAAGTCAGGCAAGCAACCGGAACCGGAATCATATAATTAAATCGTAAGGATCCTACGGATTTTATTATTTTATGTTCAGTAACCTTGATTACTATATTATCCTCTTTGCTCTTATTATATGAAGTGACCGGTACAAAATAATTTAGTTCATCTATTTGCATTACCACCCCATAAACAAATTTCGTCTTATTTGCATAATTCAAATTGGGGACAGTTGTAAATCCGCGATATTCTATTTCTTTTTCTTTCAAATACTCGATATATCCTTGATCTACATAGTAAAAAGATAATTTCATGCATCTCCCTCAAAGAAAAATGTGCACATTACGAAAAGCATTCTGCTTTATAGACTTACCATACGACTGAAACAAAAAGGGCAAGCGAAGCGCTTGCCCTCCTGCTCACAAAAGATTCGCACTTAGTGGGGGCGAATAACCCACCAACATCGTTCGCACTTATAGGAGGCGAAACTCCGGTTGAAGTGCATGCGCAACTTCTATATTACATCTTAGCAGACCATTTGAATTTGTCAAGACAAATCAACTATTTTTTCAAATCTCCTCTCATCCGTCAGTTTGTCTCCCTTGTTATGTTCCGCACCCACACATACTTCTTATAGTGCAGATAAACCGCCGGCATTTTCACGATCTCATCCAGATTTATGATCAGATACACAGCCATTACCGGCAGTTTCAGCCAAAATGCGGCAAGAAATCCTAACGGTACTGCAAAACACCACATCGCACCAATGTTTCCCTTCATATCAAACTTCGAATCGCCACCGGCACAGAATATGCCGTCCAATACGGTGATATTGACTGCCTGGAACATGATATTGATACCACAGATAACAAACATTCCCTGAAGGTATCCGGCTGCCGTTTCGCTGAGGGGAGCCAGATGCAGAACGAGTGGTGACACTAACATCATCAGTCCACCTGTAATAACTCCTATGACAATGGAAAGCCGCGTCAGGCTTCCTCCATATTTTTTTGCTTTCTCCAATTCACCGGCACCCAGCAGATTTCCAATCAATATACCTGCTCCGCCACTGACACCGCGGATCAGACAAGAGATCATGCTTTTTGCAATGCTTGTAATTGAATTCGCAGCAACTGCATCGCTTCCCATATGCCCCAAAATCACAGAATACAGTGTATAAGCAATTCCCCACACCAACGATGCGCCCAACACAGGCATTGTATATCTCCAAAAATCCGCAGAAAACTCTTTCTCTTTATTTAACAGCCTGCTCCATCGCACGGTCACACATCCCTGTTTTTGCGTATCGACCATACTCCATACAAGCTCTACTGCCCGCGCCAGCACAGTTGCATAAGCAGCTCCTACGATTCCAAGTCTAGGCAGTCCGCACAGACCAAAGATCAGCAATACATTGACAATAATATTTAAGATTACTGCCATCGAACTAATACGGGAGCTTGCTGCCGCTGCCCCGGTGTTTTTTAATACGGTCAGATAGATCTGAGAAATGCCGCACAATAAATAAGACAACGCTACCGCCCGAAGATAATCCGCTCCACTGGCGATCAGCACATCCTCATTTGTAAAAAAGTGCATCAGCTGTTCCGGAAAAAAAGCTGCCATCAACGTAAATGCTCCGCCACAGAGCAGATTCGTGCGCAACGCGATGGGGATGATCTTCTCAATGGAAGCTGTATCACCTTTCCCCCAGTACTGTGCAGCAAAAATACCAACCCCGATCGCAATTGCACTGACAACCAGATTCAGTACAAACTGAACCTGCCCCGCCAACGATACTGCAGACAGAGATGTCTGATCAACTAATCCGAGCATGATCGCATCCGTTGCGCTTACCAATGCCAGCATGAATGTCTGAATCATAATCGGGAATACGAGCAGACCCAGCTTCTTATAAAATTCATGTTCCATCCTCACAGAACCGCCTCCATCCGCGCCTCAATATCACTCCATGCACTTTCATCTATTTCTTCATCACGAAACAGTTTCTTTTTATCCGCATCAGTAATTTTTCGGATGACTCTGCATGGATTTCCTGCTGCGATGCACCAATCCGGTATATCTTTTGTCACCACGCTGCCAGCTCCAACAACTACATTATTTCCAATATGCACTCCCGGGCAAACAACCGTGCTTCCCCCAAGCCATACATTATCACCGATTGTCACTTCCTTACCATACTCATAGGATGAATTTCGGCTAAATGGATGAATTGGATGCCCGGCTGTATAAATTGAAACATTTGGTGCAAACATACAATTATCACCAATCTTTATTTTTGCAACATCCAGAAAGGTGCAGTTATAATTTGCAAAAAAGTTCCGTCCGACTTCGATATGCGTTCCATAATCACAATAAAATGGCGGATTGATAAATGCACCATCTGATTTTCCCAAAAGTTCTGCTACAATTCTGCTGATCTCTGCAAAATCAGAACGATCTGTGAAATTTAACTTCTGCAAGATCTTCCGACATTCCTGTTGTTCCTCAAATATACTGTCATCTGAAATATACGCCAGACCTGCATCCCTTCGTTCTCTATTCGTCATTATTTTCTCACCTGTTTCCTCATAATAAAAATTTTTCAGTCACATTCCAGAAATCATAGATTCTCCAAGTCTGTCTCTGTCCACACTGTCTGAATCTCATTTACACCTGCATAACAGACCGCCATTGCATAGCCCGGAAGGGTATGCTCTGCAAAATATGTCTTCGCGCCGCGAATATCAGACGATTCTGATGTGGCATATACCTCCTGCGCCTGCGTAGAATCCTCCACCACCGAAAACGACCGCAGATCGCACGCCATACCCTCTCCTGTACATTTGATATAGCTCTCCTTGCGCGACCAGATGCGGTAAAAATCCATACCTGCCATGAAAGCCTGCTGCTCCGTTTCTGTGAAAAAGCGCGCTGCGATCCGCTCGTTTCGCGTTCCCTGCACAGTCTGCTGAATGTCGCAACCAATCTCCACCGGCGCAAAGACCGCCAGCACATAGTCTCCGGAATGGGACAGGTTAAAATGAATCTCAGGCCTGTCTTTCACATATGGCTTTCCGTGTGCACCGTATGCAATGGTGATCTCCCGCTCACGCAAACCGTACAACTGATGCAGACCATGATCCAACAACGCCCACGCGCCAAGCGAGCTGCGCCTGCCGGTCTCCGCTTTCATCGCTTCTATTTTCTGTTGTCTTTCCTTTGATAAACTGCAAAAAAAATGCCGGAACACTTCCTCCTGCTCCAGAATCTTCACTTTTGCATAAAATCCCCAAATATTCATTCCTCACCCTTGCATCGCCTGATGTTCCTTCACCAGCTCCGCGTATAGTTTTTCCCCGCTCCATCCGGCGTTGTGCGGCGTGAGGATCGCCTTGCAGACAGTCGGTGAGATCGCCTCTGCTTTACAGGTGTCCAGAAATTCATCCAGCGCCTCATCATTCATTCCGACAAACACCAGCATCTCGCCGGTCACACCGGCTCCGGCACATCCTCTTCCCTGCTTTCTCATACCCGGAAAACCTGCCAGAGCACCGACAGGTTCTCCGTATTCTGCCGGAGAGACGACCACCATTTCGATTGCCAGATCTCCGCAGACCTTTTTTAATTGTTTTCTCTTATCGCCCCTGATCTGATAAAACAGGATCTTTTTCAAGTTCATTTCCTCCGATCGCGTGCCCCACACAGTTTAATATTCCTTCTTCTCAACTATTTTCGCAGAAATCGAATAAGAAATCAATACCATTACCAGCGCGACAACTGCCATTCCTGCCACCAAAACGACAGTGCTCAGCCCTGTCAGTGCATTCAGGTAGGAATCCATGTCATAGCCCAGCTCTTCGCCCAGCTTGGATGCGGCAAATATGACTGCCATCAAAACGAGCATGATGGCAAGCGTAGCCATTCTTCCCTTCTCTGCACCGTATTTAAACAGCGGTGGAAGTATAAAAGCCAGCATGATCATCCACAGGAATACCCAGGCCAACTGGAACAGCAATTCCCCCGGCAACGGAAGGCTTCTGTGAAACAGCGCAACAGCCACACTGATGATCATACCACACAACCAGCCGAGAGTTGTCAACAAAAATCCAAGCAGATATTTTGACTGCACATAAAGCTTTCTGCTTACCGGAAGTGTCATTAAAAACGGCAGGCAGTTCCCGTTATCATCATAGCTGAAAGAGCTGATCGTCAAAAAACCGGCGATAAATGTCAGGTACGTTACTGCAAAGTTATCCTCTGAGTTCAAACTCAAAAGAACGGTTATGATCAGGATGAGCAGAAAGAAATTTTTCTGTCCTTTTAACAGTCTGAAATCCTTTTCCAACAATCCGCGCATTATGCTTCCCCTCCTATCATAAACAAGATCAGATCATCGATGCCGCTCTGCTCCACAACGAGCTGCGGATAATTTTCCACATAAAAGTGCTTCTGATTCGTCAGACAGCTGTAGCCAAAGGCTTCCCTCTTCGTCTGTAAAATGTATTTTTTATCGATCTTCTCATACTGTGCGGCATCCATCTTCAGCACCGCATAGGAGGACAACAGCACATCCGTCTCCTCGTGCAGTACGATCGATCCATTGTGGATCATATAAATGTCATCACACAGTCCTTCCAGATCCGTTGCGATATGGGAGCTGATCAGGATCGCACGCTCCTCGTCCGCTTTCATATAATCCCGCAGCAGATCCAACAGTTCCTCCCGCATCGCCACGTCCAGTCCCACCGTCGGCTCATCTAAAATGAGCAGCTTGGCATCGTGGCTGAGCGCCACTAAAACCTTCAGCTTTGCCTTCATTCCGGTAGAAAATTCCTTCACCTTTTTATCCGTGGGCAGCCCCAGACGTGCACACTGTTCCATAAAATATTCACTGTCGTATTTTTGATACATCGTCTTTAAAATGCAATCGATGTCCCGAACCGTCAGATACTCACTGAAACCGGAATCTGACAATACCACTCCCAACTCTTCCCGCTCTTTTGCGCTCAGATGTCTGCTGTCTGTTCCAAACACCTGCACACTGCCGCTCTCCGGACAGACAAGATCCAGGATCGTCTTAAATGTTGTGCTCTTGCCCGCACCGTTTCGTCCCACAAGCCCTGTAATACAGCCGGGTTTAACTTCCATCGTGACATCCAGCCGGAAGTCACCGTAATTTTTTACCACATGATCGATGTTCAGCATGATTACTCCTCCATTATCAGATCAAACAGTTCCCGGATCTCCTCATCGGAAAGACCGCATCTGCGTCCTTTTTCGATTGCAGATTCCAGATCCTGTTCCACCTCTTTTTTCTGTTCTTCCTTCAAAAACTGCTGATTGGCGGCTGAAACAAACGTGCCTTTTCCGTGTACCGTGACGACAAAGCCCTCTGCTTCCAGATTGTCATAGGCTTTTTTTACTGTCAGCGCACTGATCTTCAGCTCTGCCGACAATGCGCGCACGGAGGGAAGGCAAGTGTCTGCCGTCAGCTCACCATGTACGATCAACGTCTTGATCTGATCCATGATCTGCTCGTAGATTGGAGTCATGGATGAATGATTGATGATAATATGCATATTAGGTTCCTCCCTCAGAAAACAGTATATAACAGTTTATAACTGTTGTCAACTGTTTTATACCTGTCTCTTATACACATCTCCGAGCCCACGAGACGCTACGCTAT